>JACVCQ010000243.1 GCA_016741945.1 Chitinophagaceae bacterium | reverse complement strand
GAGATTGTACTAACTATGGTCTATGGACTATGGACCATCGACCACACCCAAACTTGCAAAACATGAACATTGAAATTATCTCAGGAAGTCCGAGAACAAATAGCGTTACTTATAGACTGGCATTGTTCTTACAAAAACATTTGAGTCAACATACCCCTCATCAGGTGAATATCATTGATGTGCGTGATTGGAAACTGCCTTTATTAGAAAACGTGTTCTCTTCCGTAGAGAATACACCCGAAGCATTCAAACCATTAGCAGAAAGAATGTTTGCTGCGGATGCTTTTATTCTGGTAACACCCGAATACAATGGCAGTTATTCACCCGCTTTACAAAACCTGGTGGATCACTTTCCTAAGCAGACCCATAAACCTTTTGGACTGGTTACTGCATCTACCGGTGCAATGGGTGGTATGAGGGCGAGTCAGCAGTTGTTGCTGCTGGTGCCGGCATTATTTGGTATTGCTTCGCCCTATATGCTGGTAACGCCATTTGTAGACAAAAAATTCAGTGAAGCCGGTGAACTCACAGATGGTTCTTTTAGTAAGTCTATTGACCTGTTTACCAAGGAGTTCCTATGGTTGGCAGAGACACTGAGACCTGAATTAAGTACGGCTTACAATTAACTTTATAAAACGTGGCGGAGTTGTTAACTTCGCCACTTCTTTTTAAATCATAACATGAGCGACGAGATCAAACACGAATGTGGGCTTGCCTATATTCGACTCCGGAAACCTTTCTCCTATTATTTACAGAAACATGGTACGGTAACCTATGGCCTCAATAAGCTGTACCTCCTGATGGAAAAACAGCATAACCGTGGACAAGACGGTGCCGGAATCGCCGCTGTTAAATTGAATACAGAGCCCGGGAATCCCTTTTTGCATAGAATGCGCAGTAATGCGCCTCAACCCATTGCGGATATTTTCTTTAAGATTGGACAGGAAATTCAGGAATTGGAAAAATACCAGCCCGATATCAAACAACATCCGGGATTGATGAAAGGACATCTACCCTTTCTCGGCGAACTCTTACTCGGACACCTTCGCTATGGTACACAAGGAAAGAACAATGTAGAGTTTTGTCACCCCTTTATTAAAAGAGACCTAATGCCGGGTAAGAACCTGGCACTTGCCGGAAACTTTAATCTGGTGAATACCGATGAGTTATTTGATCTCATCAATATGAGTCCGGGTGACTTCCAAAAACAAAGTGATCTTGCTGCGATGATGGAAGTGATTCATCATTTTCTCGCAAAAGAAGATGAGCTGCATCCTAATGCAGCAGACATAAAAAATGTATTACAAAAAGCAACCCCATTGTTTGATGGTGGTTATACCATTGGTGGATTACTCGGCAATGGTAGCAGTTTTGTCATGCGTGATGCGCATGGTATTCGTCCGGCTTATTATTATATCAATGATGAAGTGATTGTTGCAGCCAGTGAGCGTGCAGCCATCAGAACGACGTTCAATGTAGGTGAAAATGAAGTGATGGAATTGATGCCGGGTAAAGCCATCATTGTAGATGATACCGGGAATTATAGTATTGAACAGATTGTAGAAGCCAAAGAAAGAAGAGCTTGTAGTTTTGAGCGCATTTATTTTTCGCGTGGTAGTGATGAAAAAATTTATCGCGAGAGAATTGCATTGGGTCATCATTTGAGTCAGACTGTATTGGAGCGTATCAATAATGACCTGAAAAATACCATCTTCTCATATATCCCAAACACGGCAGAAGTAGCTTTTTACGGATTGGTAAAAGGCATGGAAGAATACCTGAACAAGATCAAAGTAGAACGTATTCTTAGTTGGGGCAATGATTTTACGCCGGATAAATTGGAAGAAATGATCACGCGTAAAATCAGACAA
The DNA here is from genome assembly GCA_016741945.1 of Chitinophagaceae bacterium. GTDB lineage: Bacteria > Bacteroidota > Bacteroidia > Chitinophagales > Chitinophagaceae > Sediminibacterium. The sequence goes on along the minus strand of JACVCQ010000243.1, from coordinate 2,854 downwards.
GAGAAGATCGCCATTAAAGATGTAAAGCTGCGTACATTCATTACAGAAGATGCCAATCGCAATGAAATGGTGCAACACGTATATGATGTAACATATGGAACGGTACGTGCGGGTGAAGATACTTTGGTAGTGATTGATGACAGTATTGTTCGTGGTACGACCTTGAAAGAAAGTATTGTACGTATGCTGGCACGATTGAAACCTAAAAAAATCATCGTAGTATCTTCTGCGCCACAAATACGTTACCCGGATTGTTATGGAATTGACATGAGTAAACTCGGTGATTTCATTGCTTTCCGTGCAGCCATCGCATTATTGAAAGAAAGAAATATGGAACATGTACTCACAGAAGTACATGAGAAAATAAAAGAATTAACCCGTACGGGACAATTGCACGCTGAGAATGTGGTACGTCAGGTATACAAACCATTTACCACTGAAGAGATCTCCGATAAAATCGCACAATTGATTACGCCTGCAGAAATCGATATACCGGTAGAAGTGATTTATCAAACCATTGAAGACTTACATGATAGTTGTCCGACCAACACCGGCGACTGGTATTTCACAGGTAACTATCCAACTCCGGGTGGTAATAAAGTAGTCAATAAGGCATTTTTGAATTTTATTGAAGGGAAGAATGTTAGGGGGTATTAAACCTCCTGCTCATTGAAGGTTCAGCATAATTTAAACGCCTCATTTTTGGATGGGGCGTTTTGCTTTGGGGAGGTTTGATAGCCTTCTTTAAATTATAATTATTTTGGCATTATAACTATGTAAACAAACACTACATGAAATCGAAGCTGATTTTAGTGGCGATAATTTTTTTAATATTTAATTCGTCATTTCAATGCAATAAATGTGTTGATATTCCCGATACTTTGATAGATAATACCAGACAGTGGCTCCCTTTAAAGGGAAAGACTCAGTTGACATTTATTAACTCAAATGGGGTAGCTAAGATTTTTAAACTATTAGTTTTTGATACGATTCAAGTTCAAACTTCATGTACCGGTAAAGCCTTCAAATATGAGTCGATTAGTGGTAGACTTTCGCTAGACAGTTTGGATAAGGATTTCATAGCATTCGCAATTCATCCACCTAATAATTTATGTATTCAGTGTTATACTGATAGAAGTAATGAAGTGAGAGGATGCGAAATTTTTTCAAAACCAATATTTAATGGAACGGCAACTACTTTACCTAACTTTAGACTTCGGGCAAATGTTTATTCTGAAGTTGTTTTACTTAAGTCTTCGGTAATGTCTCCAATAATGGACTCTATTATTGTTGCACGAAACTTTGGTATTGTGGGGTTTAAATATAGTGGAGAAAACTATTCACTTCAATAATAAAAGGCATACACTAATAAGATAGAGCTACTTTTAGTAAAGTTTCAAAACCTTCAAAAAGATCATGAACATCTGTTCAAAAAATAACTTTTATGGCATTTCTGATTTGGATATGCTGTATTTCTCTTAAAAGTCAAAAGAGAATAAACGAAAACTAGCCTCTCCTTTTAAATAAAAGGAATCATATGCAGCAATCATTGATTTATTGAACCCTACTTTTTAGAAAGTAGCGAAACCTATCAAAATCTTATAGACAGCTTTTGGTAGTCTAAATTCAACATGTAGCTTTCGTTCTTAAATTAAATATTGTATTTTAATAGCCTGCATGCTGCCGAAGCATCATTAAATAGTATTCGTAAATAATCGAACAGCTCCTATAATGTACCAAAATAAATAATCAATAATACATTGGCAAACATCGAACATACGGACGAAATTTTCAGGCACTTTGAAAAGTACATTAGACTTAGTGATTCACTAAAAAATGAGCTAACTAATAGGCTTGTATTCAAAACTTTTAAAAAGGGAGAGGTTATTCATAAAGCTGCGAATATTTGTAAAAAAAGTTTTTTTATACAAAAAGGCTTAATGCGTACCTACTTTATCAAAGACGGGAAAGAAATAACAGAATATTTTAGTGCAGAAAACGAATGGATTAACTCACCAAGAAGTTTTATGCAACAACAGTTAGACATTTATAATATAGATACGCTAGAGCAAACAGAATGTTTTTGCCTTAATGTCAATGATCTGGTTTTTCTATTCAACCATTTTCCTGAAATGGAACGTTACGCTCGACTATCAATGGGAACTGTATTTGGGCATTTTTTAGAACGAATTACTTCCATGCGATTTACAACAGCAAAAGAAAAATATCAACACTTTTGTGAAACCTATCACGATATTTATCATCGTATTCCTTTAGGTATGGTTTCTTCCTACTTAGGAATTGCACAAGAAACTTTGAGCCGTATAAGAGCTGAAAAATGATTTTTTGATATAAGTCAAAAATTAAGAAAAAATTAAGCAACAAGTTTGTGTTTCAAAATTTAAAAAAATCGAAATGCAAAACTTGCGACAATTTATGATAGTGCTTTTCATGGTGCTATCCTATCATTCAATGGCTCAAATAACATTGGTAACACCTAATGTTGAGTGTAAATTATATCTTGGAAGTGGTAAAAATCAACCTTTAATTGTTGGACTCGGTGGATCAGAAGGTCGCAATAGCTGGGCAAGTAATTATTGGAAAAAAACAAGAGACCAATTTATTGAAAATGGATATGCTTTTTTGGCATTGGGCTATTTTGGAGCAAAGGGTACACCAGACACATTGAATAAAATTGAAATTGAAGATGTTTATAATGCCATACAAGTAGCAGCAAAAAATAGGCAGATAAATAAAAAGAAAATCGCTATAATTGGAGGATCAAGAGGTGCTGATTTGGCTTTACTCATTGCGAGTTACCATAAAAATATTAAAAGTGTGGTAAGTATAGTTG
>JACVCQ010000242.1 GCA_016741945.1 Chitinophagaceae bacterium | reverse complement strand
CCTTCATCCCCTTACCTTTGCCGCCAAATCGGAAAGGCTGTTTTCCGAACCCTGAGAAGGGCATTTTTAAACCTAATTATATCTCCTGATATGGCTACAAAAGGTAAGATCAAACAGATCATCGGTGCGGTGGTTGACGTTCATTTTCCTGATAAAACATTGCCTGAAATCTACAACGCGCTTGAGATTTCTAAAGAAAGCGGTGAAAAACTGGTTCTCGAAGTGCAACAGCACTTGGGTGAAGACAGTGTACGTACCATTGCGATGGACGGTACTGAAGGTCTGGTACGTGGTATGGATGTAGTGGATACCGGTAAAGCGATCGCTATGCCTACCGGTGATGCTATTAATGGTCGCTTGTTCAATGTAACCGGTGATGCCATTGACGGTCTGCCTCAGCCTAGCAAAGCCAATGGTCGTCCTATCCATAACAAACCACCATTGTTTGAAAACCTGAGTACCGCTACAGAAGTACTCTTCACAGGTATCAAAGTAATTGACCTGATTGAGCCATATGCAAAAGGTGGTAAGATCGGTTTGTTTGGTGGTGCGGGTGTAGGTAAAACCGTATTGATTCAGGAATTGATCAACAATATCGCTAAAGGATACGGTGGTTTGTCTGTATTCGCCGGTGTGGGTGAGCGTACTCGTGAGGGAAATGATCTGTTGCGTGAAATGATTGAAGCTGGTATCATGAAATATGGTGATGGCTTTAAACATAGCATGGAAGAAGGCGGATGGGATCTCAGCAAAGTGGATATGGAAGGATTGAAAGATTCTAAAGCTACTTTCGTATTCGGACAAATGAACGAGCCTCCCGGAGCACGTGCTCGTGTGGCATTGTCGGGTCTGACCATCGCTGAATATTTCCGTGATGGGGATGGCACCGGTAAAGGAAAAGACATCTTGTTCTTCGTAGATAATATCTTCCGTTTCACCCAAGCTGGTTCTGAGGTATCAGCGTTGTTAGGACGTATGCCTTCAGCGGTAGGTTATCAGCCTACACTGGCTACTGAAATGGGATTGATGCAAGAGCGTATCACATCTACCAAAAATGGTTCTATTACCTCTGTACAGGCGGTATATGTACCTGCGGTTGACTTGACAGACCCTGCTCCCGCAACTACTTTCGCTCACTTGGATGCTACTACGGTATTGAGCCGTAAGATCGCTGACTTGGGTATCTACCCGGCGGTGGATCCATTGGATTCTACTTCACGTATCCTAACTCCTGCGATTGTAGGGGAAGCGCATTATGAAACTGCTAACCGTGTGAAGTTGATTCTTCAGCGTTATAAGGAACTGCAGGATATCATTGCCATCTTGGGTATGGATGAATTGAGTGAAGAAGATAAAATGACTGTACAGCGCGCTCGTAAAGTACAGCGTTTCTTGAGTCAGCCTTTCCATGTGGCAGAACAGTTTACCGGTTTGAAAGGTGTATTCGTAAGCATTGAAGATACCATCCGTGGTTTTAACGCCATTATGGACGGTGAAGTAGATGAGTATCCGGAAGCAGCATTCAACCTGGTTGGTACACTGGAAGATGCAATTGAAAAAGGTAAGAAACTGTTGGAAGCAGCAAAGGGATAAATTAATCAATTTGTCCCGACTAAGTCGGGATGAAAATTTGAAAATGGGTGTTTTACACTTATTTCGATTTTCATAATTGAAGAGTCGTCATTTTCAAATTCACAAATTTTCAAATTATCATGACACTTGAAATATTAACACCCGAAAAGAAACTATACAGCGGAGAGGTTTATGGTATTCAATTGCCGGGTATTACCGGTTTGTTTGAAGTGCTGGATCAGCACGCTCCACTGGTAAGTGCTTTGGGAAAAGGGAATGTAAAAATTCTGAAAGATAAAAGCAGCAGTGAAATGTATAGTATTCAAAGTGGGTTTGTTGAAGTGTTGAATAACAAAGTAACTGTTCTGGTAGAAGGTGCGCAGTCACTCTAACTACTGATGATTTTTAAAAAGGAAGCTCCGGTATACACCGGAGCTTTTTTATGGTCATCAGCCATCGGCTGAAGCCATAAGGGGACGGGGGTAAGCTATTCGAATCAGGCATCTACAGCCTTCGTCTTTTCAATAATATCTCTGATAATCTGATCTAACTCATCTGAAGATTGTTTGAGGTATTGAAAGATATACCCATGCTCAGCATGTGTTTTTTGAGACTCCATCAAGGATAATAGACCCAGAATATTAGCGAGTGGCTTACGTACCTCATGCGATTGTAGCCAAGCAATTGTTCTGAGCTTTTCATTTTGTGACATCAATTTTCTTTCTGCCGTTTTTTTGTCGGTGATGTCCATGAGAGAACAGAAATGCATACCCGGGGTAAATTCAGAAGTGGCCTGGTATTCGACGATTAGTTTGGTACCATCTTTTTTAAATAACTCGATGGTGCCGGTCTGGTGTTTGGTGGCAATGAAATCGCTCCATAGCATCATCGTTGATATTTGCATATCAGGTCTGGTTAGTTGCCATACATGCATTTTCAGTAACTCTTCTCGGGAATAGCCTAAAAGTTCACAGGCTGCAGGATTCACATCTTTATAGCGTAAATGAGCATCGCAAATCAACATCGGTGCAACAGAGTTTTCAAAAATGTCTTGATACATCTTACGCATGGCTTCCGATTCTTTTTCAGCCTCTACTTTAGCGGTAATATCTATTCCGGTAGCCAATACACCTATGATATTGTTTTGCTCATTATATAGAAGCCTGTTTCTCCAGGCGATACATTTATGTTCTCCTGATTTTGTTACGATTTCTCGTTCATAATATTCGAGGTATACGGCTTCTCCATTGATGATTTTCAGAAAAGCAGCTTTTGCTTCTTCCCGTTTTTCTATTGGCGTAAAAATTTCATACCAGTCTTTATTCAATAAATCTCTCTCTTCATAACCGGTAATTTTACAACCAGCCTGATTGATGAGTCGGATGCTTGCATCTTTATTGAGTACGATGACCATCGCTTCAACGGAGTCGAGATACAATTCTGCTTTATCCCGTTCTTTTTTTAATTGCAGCTCGGTATTTTTTTGGCGAGTGATATCGATGCATACACCGGTAAGCTTGATCGGTTCTTTTTTCTTGTTATACAGTAATTTGATATTTCCTCGGATATGTTTGACGAGTTGATTGGAACCCTGTATTCGAAATACAATGTTCTTTTGCTGATTTGGACGATGAATGGCATCATGAATCACATCTTCTATTCCGGGTCTATCTGCCGGATGAATAATTTCTTTGAAAGAAGATAAAGTATGATCAAAATCATCTTGTTGTACACCCAAAAGATGATACATGGATTGGTTCCAAGTAATAAAGCCTGAAAGCAAATCATATTCCCAAACACCAAAAGGTATCAGATCTGATGCTAATTGAAGTTGTTGTGATTCTGAAAATGAAAATGGATTTGTTTTTTTCCAAAAATGACTGAACGCATGTTGAATATTTCTAATGGCTTTAATCATGTAGTAGTATTATTCGAATTAGTCATACTCAACATATTATTTGCCATTGAGATGATTTTAGTAGCGGTATTTTTTACATCTAAAAAACAAATATGATCAACGATAAAAGGGAATAGTTTACCTGCGTTGACTGTATCATCTGTTAAAATGAGTATTGGGGTTTGTGCAGGTAGTAAAGAAGTAATTTTTACTTGATTTTTATTTGTTTCAGCTAAAAAATCAATATGTAAGATGATCAATGCATGCTTTTCGGGCGATACCAGTTCTTTGAATCTTGTAAAACTGTTGGCACAGGTTGTTTCGATATTATGAATGCCCTCATTTATCAAAAGATCAATGCCTTTCAGATAGAGCATCGTTTCGCTGTAAATAAGAATTTTTTTCATACTGTAAAACTAATCCTTGCTCAGTTTTACGGCAGTAGCACCAACTTACTATGATTTGTGGTAGTCTGTCATATTCATTTGTAGTACAGACCATGACATGCTTAGATAAGCTGATGATCTAAAGCATACCTGATGAGATCGGTATTGTTTTTCAGTCCCATTTTAGTCAACAAGCGGTTGCGATAGGTACTGATGGTAGTAACACCTAAGTGAAGTTGATCTGCGATTTCCGATACTTGTTTACCCTGTGCCAGCAATATGAATATCTCATATTCTCTATTCGATAATAATTCATGTGGAGTAATATGTTGATCGATACCAATACCATTGGCTAGTTTATCAGCAATCTCTGAAGAGATATATTTTTTCCCTGCTAATAATCTTTTCACTGCTGCTACCAGTTCTTCTGTAGCAGCATCTTTACTGATATATCCGGAAGCACCACTTTTTAATGCCCTGATGGCATATTGTTCTTCCGGGTGAATGCTTAGTATTAAAACAGGTAGTTTGGGGAAATTCTGTTTGATGTCTTGGGCAACATCTAATCCACTTCTGCCGGGCATGGATAAATCGGTAATCACAATATCCCAGGTATCAGCAATGGTTTTAGCGGTTACTTCTTCTGCATCTACCGCTTCACTGATGAACGCATCAGGAAATGCTTCTAGCAGGATCTGTTTGAGACCTTTACGAATCACAGCATGATCATCAGCAATTAATATTCTCAGCCCCATTCGTGTAACGGAATATGAATGATTAAGGATGTTCCTTTTCCTTCTTCAGTTTGAATCGAAAAAGTTCCACCTAATATATAGGTTCTTTCTTTAATACCCAACAATCCATAGCCTTTTTCCTGTTTTTTTGTATCTGGAATTCCCCTGCCATCATCGGTTATGGACATAGT
>JACVCQ010000241.1 GCA_016741945.1 Chitinophagaceae bacterium | reverse complement strand
GTATGGTAAGCCATGGTAATGGCTTCCATAAATCGTTTTGCTTCATCATAAACACCTCTAGGGCCAACAGGATTAACATTGCCCCAGTATTCTTCTGTTTGAGGATGAACCAATGGATCACCATAAACCTCACTGGTTGATGCCACCAATATTCGTGCATTTTTCACTTTTGCTAGACCTAAACAATTATGTGTTCCTAAGGCCCCGACCTTTAAGGTTTGAATAGGGATTTTCAAATAATCAATGGGGCTAGCAGGAGAAGCAAAATGAAGTATAAAATCCAAATCACCAGGAATGTGAATGAATTTAGTAACATCATGATGATAAAATTCGAAATTAGGTTCCGGAAATAAGTGCTCTATATTTCTAAGATCCCCAGTTATTAGGTTATCCATACCTATAACACGAAAATCGTTATTAATAAATCTATCGCATAAGTGAGACCCTAAAAATCCTGCCGCTCCAGTTATAAGTACTGTTTTTTTCATGTCCTGAAATCTCAATTACGCCCGATACTAAAATACTGGAATTGCATTTTTCGCATCTGGCTAGGTTCAAATAAATTACGTCCGTCAAAAACTACAGGTGATCTCAACTCTTTTTTAATCTGTTCAAAATCAGGCGTACGAAACTCACTCCATTCTGTAGCAATGATCAAAGCATCTGCATTTGTAAGCGTTGAATACATATTTTCAGCATATTCTATCCTACTTTGCATTAATTCTTTAACATTCTTTATCGCTTCTGGGTCAAATACTGATACGGTAGCTCCTAAACTCAATAAAGATTCGATAATCTCCAGGGCCGGCGCTTCCCGAATATCATCTGTATTGGGCTTAAAGGCAAGCCCCCAAACAGCGAAGTGCTTCCCTGAAATTTCATTATTATAAAACGACTTTATCTTGGAAACCAAATGTAATTTTTGATTCGCATTTACATTTTCTACAGCTTGTAATATCTTAAAGTTATAATCGTTTTTTTCTGATGAATGTATCAAAGCTTTTACATCTTTAGGGAAACAACTTCCACCATAACCAATACCTGGAAACAAGAATCTTTTCCCAATTCTTTCATCGCTACCAATGCCACGTCTTACCATATCGACATTAGCTCCCATGCGTTCACATAACTGAGCTATTTCATTCATGAAAGAAATTTTTGTCGCAAGAAAAGAATTAGCGGCATATTTAGTTAACTCTGCAGACCTTTCATCCATATATAAAATCGGGTTCCCTTGTCTCACATATGGTGCATACAATTCCCCCATTAAATTTTTTGCTTTTTCAGATGAGACCCCAACTACCACCCTGTCTGGTTTCATAAAGTCTTCTACTGCAACGCCCTCCCTCAAAAATTCGGGGTTGCTCACAACGTCAAATTCCCCTGTGTAATTGCGACGAATGGCAGCCTTCACCTTATCTGCTGTTCCGACTGGCACGGTACTCTTATCTACAATTACCTTATAATCTCTAATTATTTTTCCTAAATCCTCTGCAACACCTAATATATACTTTAAGTCTGCAGATCCGTCCTCACCAGGAGGTGTTGGCAGAGCCAAAAAAATAATTGAGGCGTCCTCTATTCCTTCAGCAAGGTTTGTAGTAAAAGAGAGTCTTTGTTCTTTTAAATTTCGGAGAAACAATTTCTCCAATCCAGGTTCGTAAATAGTGATCTCCCCATTAGATAATCTATCAACCTTAGATTGATCAATATCTATACATATCACCTTATTACCTGTTTCTGCAAAGCAGGTACCCGTTACAAGACCTACATATCCAGTACCAACAACTGCTATTTTCATGTTGCAAATTATTCTAAAGTAAGTTAGTAAGAGAAAAGCCCCTCATAGACATGAAGGGCGATTGTTTATTGTTTGAATATATACTTACAAACCAAAAGCTTTTTTCACTTTGGTTACGTAATCCAGTTTCTCCCAAGTGAATAATTCCACTTTCACGCTCTTCTCTTTACCATCCGGTGTTTTGAAGGTCTTTGTCACCACTTCACTCTTACGTCCCATATGACCATAAGCTGCTGTTTCACTATAGATCGGGCTACGCAGTTTCAAGCGCTGCTCGATGAAGTATGGACGCATATCGAACAACCCTTCTACGATCTTAGCGATTTGTCCATCCGTCAGGTTCACTTTTGCAGTACCGTAAGTGTTCACATTGATACTCGTTGGTTGTGCTACACCAATGGCGTAAGACACTTGTACTAATACCTCGTCTGCTACACCCGCAGCTACCAGATTCTTTGCAATATGACGCGTTGCATAAGCTGCTGAACGATCTACCTTACTTGGATCTTTACCACTGAATGCTCCACCACCATGTGCACCTTTACCACCATAAGTATCTACGATGATCTTACGACCCGTTAAGCCTGTATCGCCATGCGGACCACCAATCACGAACTTACCGGTTGGGTTGATATGGTATTTGATGTTGTTATTGAACAACTTTGCGTATTTCTTGTACTTCGCTTTTACCCTTGGAATCAGGATATTGATGATATCTGATTTGATCTTGGCCAACATCTTGGCTTCCGTATCAAAATCATCGTGCTGAGTAGATACAACGATTGCATCGATTCTTACCGGGCGGTTGTTATCATCATATTCCAATGTTACCTGACTCTTGGCATCAGGACGCAGGTATTTGATTTGTTTGTTCTCTCTTCTCAGTGCTGCCAGTTCAATCAGGATCTTATGAGCCAGATCCAATGCCAGTGGCATGTAATCATCTGTTTCATTGGTGGCATAACCAAACATCATACCTTGGTCACCCGCACCTTGTTCTTCTTTTTTCTTTCTGTCAACACCCTGGTTGATATCTGCACTCTGCTCATGAATAGCAGACAGGATACCACAGCTGTTGGCTTCAAACATATACTCACTCTTGGTATATCCAATTTTACGGATCACACCACGAGCAATTTCCTGCACATCCAGGTATGCCTTTGATTTTACCTCACCGGCTAGTACTACCTGTCCGGTTGTCACCAATGTTTCACAAGCCACTTTAGACTGTGGATCAAAAGCCAAAAAGTTGTCGATTAATGCATCAGATATCTGGTCAGCCACTTTATCCGGATGTCCTTCAGATACGCTCTCAGAAGTAAATAAATAAGGCATCTTACATTTATGATTTAAGTTTGCAATATTAGAACGAGTTGAGCAAAGAACCATGAAAGTCATCGATAAAATCAATAATAGGGCTGAAACCCTGATTTCTTTTGAAGTATTACCCCCCCTGAAAGGCAAGACCATTCAATCGGTTTTTGACCATTTAGACCCACTGATGGTATTCAATCCTGCATGGGTTAATGTTACTTACCACCGCAGTGAAAGCAGTTTTAAACGTAGAACAGATGGCAGTTTTGAAAAAGTGGAGTTACGTAAACGCCCCGGTACAGTGGGTATTTGCGCTGCTATCATGAACCATTATCAGGTAGATGCAGTTCCCCATTTGATCTGTGGTGGTTTTACCCAACGAGAAACAGAAGATGCTTTAATAGATCTCGACTTTCTAGGTATTGATAATGTACTAGTATTGAGAGGCGATGCCGCCAAGAATGAAGGTCAATTCATTCCACAACCCGGTGGTCACCATTATGCCATTGATTTGTTAGAACAGGTAAAGAACATGAACAAAGGGATTTATTTAGATGATGATATCAAAAATGGTGGCAAAACCAATTTCTGTATGGGTGTAGCCGGTTACCCTGAAAAACATTTTGAAGCCCCCAATTTAGAAATAGACCTACAATACCTCAAAGCCAAAGTAGAAGCAGGCGCCGAATACATCATGACCCAGATGTTCTTCGACAACCAAAAATTTTTTGATTTTGTAGAAGCCTGTCGCTCCATCGGCATTACCGTCCCCATCATCCCCGGACTCAAACCCATCACCAACAAAAAACAACTCACCGTTCTACCCAGAATCTTTCATATTGATATCCCCACTGCTTTATCCGAAGCAATGCTATCCTGTAAAACAGATGCAGACTGCGAAAAAATCGGAACAGAATGGTTGATTGAACAAAGTAAAGAACTCAAAAAATTTGGTGTGCCGGTATTACATTTTTACACTCTTGGGAAACCGAAAGTGATAGCCAATGTTGTTCGAGAGCTCTAGCATTTAAAAACAGTATAGCATACTAAAATAATATGAAAAAAAATATCTTAATCACAGGTGGAGCAGGATTTATTGGATCACATGTGGTAAATCTATTTGTAAACAAATACCCTGATTACAAGATTATCAACTTAGATGCATTGACCTATGCCGGTAATCTTGAGAATCTAAGAGATATAGAAAATAGTAGCAATTATCAACTTGTAAAAGCGAATATTCTAGAGCCCGAAGACTTGTACCAAATTTTTGAGAAATATCAAATTACAGATGTTATTCATTTAGCAGCAGAATCACATGTTGATCGATCCATTCATTCTCCTCTAGATTTTGTGTATACCAATATTGTAGGTACCGTTAACTTATTGAACACGGCTAAGCAATACTGGAACAAACAAGAAGATTGCCTATTTTATCATGTTTCAACGGATGAGGTTTTTGGAAGCTTGGGAGAAACGGGGTATTTCACTGAGACAACTCCCTATGATCCTAGGTCTCCTTATTCAGCCAGCAAAGCTTCTTCTGACCATTTTGTTCGAGCCTATCATGAAACATATGGCATTGCTACCATTATTTCTAATTGCAGCAATAACTATGGACCCAATCATTTCCCTGAAAAACTGATCCCTTTATTCATCAATAACATCATTCATGAAAAGTCCTTACCGGTGTATGG
>JACVCQ010000240.1 GCA_016741945.1 Chitinophagaceae bacterium | reverse complement strand
AGATAAATCTGTTACCATGGTATTCACTCCTGCAGATAGAGTTTATCAAGGTACATCTGATGCTCCATGGTTTGGTGGCATCACTTCATCTTGGTCTTACAAAGGCTTTGATTTGAGTGCTCAATTGAACTTCTTCTTAAATCGTGTTCAATACAATAACGACAAAAACAACGTTGTAAACCCAACTTATTATTTTGATAATATGTGGGTTGAACTGTTAAAAGAATGGAGAAATCCTGGTGATATTACCAATATCCCAAGACCTTCTCAAGGTACTTTGGGTGGTACAGCTCCAGCAAATCCATACCAGACACTGACTACTTTCTTCTTAGAAGATGCTAGTTTCTGGAGATTGCGTAACGTGACTTTGGGATATACTTTCCCTGCAAAAATGCTGGCTAAAACCGGTATTCGTTCAGCGAGAGTATTTGTTCAGGGTCAGAACTGGTGGACAGGTACAAAATACCAAAGCTTCGATCCTGAAGCAACAGGTACATCATTGGTGGGTGCACAATACCCAGCATTGGTACAAACAACCATCGGTTTGAACGTTGGATTCTAATCACCCTTAAAATGCAAATTATGTATAGTAAAATCATAAAAAATACAATCGTCGCCTTTGCAGCATTTACATTGGTGCAGGGGTGTTCAAAAAAGGAAGTCATTGAATTGACTCCGGAATTCTCTCTCGACGCCTTGAACAATCCTTCCAGCATGAGACAAGTGGAAGAAGTATTGGTAGGTGCTTATGGAACTTTAAGAGCTGATAACTATTATGGATCTGGTAGCGGTACAGGTGCCGGCTGGTCTTTAATGGGAGATATCATGAGTGATAACTTATATGAAGTAACTGCTGAAACATTAGCGAACTCAAGAGCTATGGCTGATTGGAATTATAACCAATCAACCGGTCAAATTACCACCTTGTATTCTTCGCCTTACAGCACTATCGCTCATGCAAATATCATTCTGAGAGATATTGATAAGTTCACCAATGCAAACAATCAAGGACAATCCAATAGAATCAAAGGGCAGGCTTTTGCGCTGCGTGCTTTAGCACACTTTGACCTATTCCGTTTTTTTGCTACGAACTATGACAGAAACAGTACTACTTTGTTGGCCATGCCATATATCAAAGATTTTACGGTTTCTACTTCAGTGAAACCTTCTCGTACAAACAATAAAGAGTTTTACGACAATCTTTTCGCTGATATTGCTCAAGCAATTACTCTACTAGGAAATGTTGATCAACAACCTAACCCTGCTTCTGGCTTAACCAGACCTTACATTGATCGTAATGCTGCATATGCATTACAAGCACGTGTAAACCTGTATGCCGGTAATTGGGCTGATGCTGCAACTGCTGCTACCAATGCTTTGAATAACCGCCCTCTGGCTACTACTCAATCTGCATTCACAGGTATGTACAAGCAAACCGATAGAGGTGAATTGATCTGGAACGTACAGTTCGAAGCAGGTCAATTCGGTCCTTCATTCTTGGTATTCTTTGCGACCTCAAATCGTAGTTACTTCAGACCAGTTCCTGAAGTGGCAACTGCTGCGGGTACTACAGGTTTGATCCAAAGCAATGATTTACGTTATCAAGCGTATTTCTCGAATGTTCCTGCTGCAGGTACAACTACACCAAACCTTACCCTTACTAAGTACAGAGGTAAAGGAACTTTAGTTGACGGTAATGCAAATTATCCTGTATTCCGTAGCGGTGAAATGGTTCTTATTCGTGCTGAAGCCAATGCACGTTTAGGCGGTGCTAATGAAGTTACTGCACTGGCTGATTTGAACAATTTGCGTGCTGCTCGTATCAGTGGCTATACTCCTGTAGTATTAACGGGTACTGCATTGATCAACGCCATCGCAGATGAAAGAAGAAGAGAAATGTTTGGTGAAGGTCACCGTTTCTTTGATTTGAAGCGTACTACTCGTCAGATCACTCGTAGTTCTGTTTGTGGTACTTCTATTTCTGCTGCAGGTAATTGTTCGTTAGCTCCAACTGCAAGAGAATGGGCATTGCCTATTCCGGATGGAGTTCGTAACGCTAACCCGAACATCGCTCAGAATCCTGGTTATTAATCCTAATCACTTGATGATAATAAAGAAACCCCTTTCAAATTGAAGGGGGTTTCTTATTATTAGATGTTTAGAAAATATCATCGCACTTTTTCCCAAACTGTAAAAGATCGTCCGCATAGGTACTGCCAGGTACCAGCTATCAAAGCAAGATTTGCCCATACAAAATAAAAAGGCAAATAAAAAAAGCGTGGCATGAATTTTAATTTGATTAGTATCCCTCCCAGTAATGCCCATATATAAAAAAACGAACACAAGACAACAAATCCTAATAACGGGATATTCGCTCTATCAACATTAATCATTGCTATTAAAATAGGCAATAGCACCACTAAATAAGGCACAATCAACCATCGTAAAAGTTTGCGGTTGATGATTTGCAACACTGGAATAGGTCTCTTTTGAAGAAGTCTCCACCAATCCATCATCTTAAATATTTGTATACTACCCGCAGCAATACGAATCTTTCTTTTCCACTCTTTTGATAATGAAAAGGAATAAGACTCAACCCCATAGGCTTTTTCTTCATAAGCAATACGATACCCTTGATCAATTACTTGTAAACTCATGTAAAGATCATCGCAAATAATGCCTTCAGGTAATGGCTTTACTAGTGTTGTTCTCAGCGCAAACAATTCACCTACTGCTCCAGTTACAGAGTGAAGAGATGCATCTGACTTTCGTATAACAGATTCATATCTCCAATACAATCCTTCCACTGCTACCGCACCCTTCTCTTTACCATCTGATACCTTTTTCTCACCTGCCACCGCTCCCACCAAAGGGTCGTTAAAATGATTGATAAGATGATGTAGCGCATTTTTGTTCAATAATATATTAGCATCTGTAAACATTACAATGCCCGGTAATACTGTAGGCAACATACGATTGATAGCAGCAACTTTTCCATTACGATCCGGTTGATGAAATATTTGTACTTCAGGGTAATGAACTGCCAATTTTTCGGAACCATCTGTTGATCCATCAGTGACTATCCATATCAATTTCCTATCGTTGGGATATTCCAGTGATAAGGTATTTTCGATCTTTGCTTCCAGATCATTCAACTCATTATATGCTGCGATAATGATTGTTACCATTGGTAAATCCTGTGCTTCATCGGCCTTTATAACTGCCCCTGTACCAAGGGCTTTTACCATTTGCGCAATTAAAAAAATCAATAAGGGATAGCCAATATAAGTATGGGCTATTATCCCTAATGATATGTAAAAAACTGTTGTCATAATTACGCTTGTGTGGGCAAAAAAATATAATCTATGACATCTTCATCCTGATAGGAAACCAATTGTCCTTGCAAATTAATATACATCACACGATAGCCCAATGATATAAGCAAATGAAGACATTGTTGCTTTTTAAAATCATTCCATAATTCAGCCATGATGATAGGTTGATACTTTTGAATGGTTTGTATTCCCCCCTGTAGCACTTCCCATTCATGATTTTCGACATCAATTTTTATTCCTACTAAAACTTCTTTGGGATATTGATCCATTAACTGATCAAGTGTTATTGCCGATACTTGATACAACTCCCCTGCTCTATCGTTTTGTATTGCTACGGAAGCTAATCCATGCTGTAGCATACCCTCTTCCATTGGAACTTTCATCTCTACCCACCCATCTTTATGACTGATTGCCTTTTCAACAATATCAATATTAATAAGTCTTTTATACCTCAAAAATCGATGAATGACCTTTACATGGAATGGTATGGGTTCAATAGCTACAATTTTCCACGAACTGTTTTTTTGAGCCAAATAAGCTGACATAACTCCCAAATTTGCCCCAATATCCAAAACAAGTCCATGATCAGGTAACAGCTGGGAAAATTGTCGAAAAGTAATTTCATAATGCTTACCTCGCATCCTTATTAAGTTGATATGAGCCATGAATAAAAGCCAGTTTTCCCTTCCCAATATCTGCTGGCCGGTCATGAATAATACCTTCTTTATATGCCTATTCGTAAGCATCAACAATATTAAGTAAGATTTACCCGTAAATACCTATCTGTTTGAAGAATATCCACATAAAGCAGCGGCTACTACTTCGGGGGCAGTCTTTATTTATCTTTACCTACTAAACTTAACTTTTGCTATGCTTAAAGTAGGCGTATTTGGCGTTGGTCATCTGGGTAAATTTCACCTGAATAACTGGAAAGAGATCAAAGATGTAAAACTCATTGGTTTCTTTGACCCTAATAATGACAATGCAAAAATTGCAGTAGAAGAATATGGACTGAAAAGATTTTTCGATGAGGAAAAACTCATTGATGCATGTGATGCTATAGATGTAGTAACTCCAACAGATCATCATTTTGATATCTGTATGATGGCTATTCGAAAAGGAAAACATGTATTTGTGGAAAAACCATTAGCCCATACAATTCAAGAAGGTCGTGATATCGTGAATATGGTTAGAGAAGCGAATGTAAAATTACAGGTAGGCCATGTTGAAAGGTTTAATCCTGCTTATCTAGCTATACAACAGCATTCATTAAACCCGATGTTTATAGAAGTACATCGCTTAGCACAATTTAATCCTCGAGGCACAGAAGTAAGTGTGATATTGGATTTAATGATACATGATATTGATATCATCTTGAGTCTTGTAAAAAGTGATGTGAAACAAATTTCGGCCAGCGGCGTTGCAGTAATGACTGAAACGCCTGATATTGCGAATGTGCGTATTGAATTCCATAATGGTTG
>JACVCQ010000239.1 GCA_016741945.1 Chitinophagaceae bacterium | reverse complement strand
TTGCAGCACCGATGGTTGTTTTTACATTCACGGTTTTTCCTTTTCCAATGATATCGGTATACATTTCTGGAACAGTGAAATCTATTTTTACTTTATCAGTTTGTTGCAAAGTAGCGAGGATAGTAGCAGGCGTTACATAAGCACCCGGACTAATCATCCTCAAACCTAAAATACCGGTGAATGGGGCTTTGAGAACCGTTTTATCAATTTGGGCTTGTGTGATATCCAAATCGGCTTTTAATGTGTTTACTTGATTCAGAACGGCATCGTAATCAGCTTGATTGATACCATTAATATCCAGCAACTTTCTTAGTCGAGCTTCATTTTTTTGTGCTAAATCCAGTTGAACACGAATTTTCTGCATATTGGCTTGTAGATCGGCGTCATTAATTCTTGCCAATATTGTTCCCTGAGATACTTTGGTACCTTCCGGTAAATTGAGATAGGTTAAACGACCGCTTACTTCAGGTTGCAGATTCGCAGCTTCATTGGCTACTACAGTACCATTTACTTCAATGGTATTGGAAATACTGTTTTTTCCTGCGATGATTACATCCACGATCACGGCTTGTGGACCTCCATTCTGTTGACGTGGCTCTTCTTTTTTGCTTTTGCAAGCAACTAATACAATTGCCGCAATTGCTAAAGGATACATTCTTTTCAAAACTTGAGATTTAAGACCGATAAAGATAGAATTATTTAATGTCTATTGTTGCAACATTGGATGAATGGCCGGGGTGTGCACTACATCGGCGATTCTTCATTGCCCATACGAAAAACAGCTGTAACAGCTATTTATTGGGAGCTTTTCTGCGAATGACCCAGTCTGCCTGACCATACCTGAATAATACCAAATTGTATTTCATATGAATATCATTGAACTCGAAATTCAGATGAACACCGGTACCTTTTTCTTTGCCCTCGTTTTTACATCTTATGGTTAAGTAATTCCATTCCTGATCAGCCAGATTAGCCCTGAAGAAGAATCGTTTATCAGTAGGTACGATATTATCCTCCAATAATTTTCCATTGAACCAAATGCTAAGTGTGTCTTGATCTTTCAAACCATTATCTACCAGATTACCATATACAGCAATGGCATCTGTTTGTATTGTATCAAGAACAACAAGAGAAGAAAAGGGCTCGGACAAAATACTGTCACTGAGTTTATTTTTTTTCAGGAAAGAATATACCAACTCTGGATTGATCGTTAGGGTTTCTTTTATTTTTTCAAAAAAGAAAGTCCCAAATCTCTTTCCGGTAAAAGGATCTTCCCAAACACCCCAGAATACAAAAGAAGAGTCTGTTTCCTGAAAAGTGCCACGCATATCGAACAGATCTGCGCGCCTATCCGTTTCCTTGACAACAACAGATTTTCCCTGTAAATGAAATTTATAAAATTCTTTCGGTGTTGGACGTGCATAGAACTGATACATGGTAACGAGTTTATTATCGACACCATAAGAAGTAAGCTGCACAACTGAACGATCGTCTATTTGCTGCCATTCTAACTTAGCTCTTGTATCTGTTTCAGTATTAGTAATAGTACTTGTAGCGAAACTGCTGGCTCCTGCCCGACCCATCCTGCTTTGCGGGTCATTGGGCGGCATGATAGGAGTGGGGGTCGGATTGTAATTGGGATCAAACCCATAGCGACTAAACCTCACAATACCTTGCCATACGCCTGTTTTTTCTTGAGCAATTAAAAAAGAATAACTGCACATTAGGGTTAACAAGAGAAAGAATATGCGCATGGAATGATTTTAAATGTTTTAATCATCTCTTCGCCTCAATCCACCCCTCCAATTGTATCGAAGTGATCTGTATTGGTCATAACACCTGTTGATATAATAACCCAATTCCAAATCATTCAACTGCGTAAGCATGTCATAAGATGGTCTGTATCGCTTCATGAAAGTATCCAAATCCGGTGAATTCAACAGGGTAAGTTCCCTAACAAATTTCTTACTGAATCTGCGATCAATGTATTTCTGCTGCTCTTCATCGAGCAAGCGATTCTGTAAAAACTCCATGTTTCGATTTCTTCGGGTACGGAACATATTGATGATTTCTGTTAAATCGAACCCTGCTGTTAATCCACCCGGATTGTAATTAGGATTGGTACTCAAACGTACTGTTGGTTTTCTGAAATTGAACGCTTTCGCATAATCCTGCCTGTTCTGTATGGAGTCGAGTTTATAATAATTGTTCCGCACTTTTACTTCCGGTAGATCGGTAGCACGTACATGAATCATTACATTGAAATTGTCGATGTTGATGATTGTATCCACAGGATATTTCATGGTAGATTTTCCAATCATAGAGAACCATATCGAATCTGTTCTTGGCACAGTGATCAGATAACGTCCTAAAGAGTCGGTGAGCGTACCTCTACCGGAATTACTCAATACTGCAACAGCTTCTAAAGGTCTTCTTGCGGTGATATCATATACATTACCCGAAATGGTCACAAACTGAGCAACAGCCTGTTCTTTTACAGAGACTATAGCAATCATCAAAAGAAGAAATAGTAGCTTTTTTCTCAAACCCATGAATTGAACTGTAATATTAAATCAGGTAGAGCAGAAAGCCTGAAATATGAAGGGAATTAACGAGGATTTTGCAGTGTAGTCCATGGTTGATGGTCCATGGTCCATAGTAGGAAAGTTTATTTATTTTGGTCAATGGTTTTTACTATGGACTATCGACCATCAACCATAGACTAAAATTTCACATCCACAATATACGGTAGCATCGTGCGCCAAGTGGGCCAATCGTGGGTGATGTCTTGTCCCCATACATCAAGGTCATACCAAATGCCTTTGCTATAGAGTATGCCGGCAAATTTTTTAGAAGCTTCCGGATCTTCATAGGAACCGCTTCCGGTATAGATATGAATATGATGACTGGACTTGATTTTATCGAGATACCATGGGTCTGTAAGTGTGGGCAGGTAATGTGCCGGACTATTATAAAACACCTGATCATCCCAATATCCTTGGGTGTATTCTGTGAGATCATACACACCACTCATACTGATGGCGCCATTGATAATATCAGGGCGTTTCAGAAATAAGTTCATGGCATGCAATGCTCCGAATGAGGCACCACAAGTATAGATCATGGTTTCATTACTCGTGTTGGTTCTGATGAATGGAATCACTTCATTGAACACATACTCATTGAATTGATTATGACGAATGGCTTTATGTGCGGGCTCCATTTCATTGTTCATCCAACTTTCTTTATTCATACTATCGATACTGAATACACGAAGCTTTCCACTGTTAATAAATGGGGCTAATGCATCAATCAGTTGAAAACGCTCATATTCCAAATAATCAGCCGCAGCAGTCGGGATCAGTAATAATACAAAACCAAAATGCCCATAAGAAGCAATCGGCATTTCTTTTCCCAAAGCCGGACTATACCATGATGATAAATGTCTTTCCATAAACCGCAGTTTGTCAACTAAACAAAGAATTGATGATTACTGAATACAATTTTTCTTGATTTCCTTCCAAAGATCACGATAGCATTGTGCTGCATAACTACTGGCAGCAAAGGTTTCAAGAGGGGCTTCATGTACCCCCATTTTTTCTACGTCACTTAAATAAGGGATATAACTTTTCAGAAAATATTTGTCTTTATAAAACTCATTCATCACTTCATGATGCAGATTTTTCCGATGATCCACCATGCTAAAAAAACATTTGATCTTAGAACGATCCAGATCATTCTCTTTGAAATAATCATTTACCGTTTCAAAAGAACGAATTGATAATGTAGTGGGAATATTCGGCATTAATACCCAGTCTGCTGCAACAAAAACAGCATCATGTAAAACAGAAATACCAGGTGGACTATCCAGGATTACGATATCATACTCGTTTTTGAGTGCTGATAACAAAGAGAGCAGTTTGCGTTTAGATTGCTTCATTTCGTTCAACAGTATATCTGCATGACGAGCTGAAATATCTGCCGGAATGATATCTAGGTTCTCATACGCAGAAGGTTGAATGGCATCTTTCAAATCCATTTCGCTGTTGAGAATTTTCCGAGACTCATTTTTAACAGAGGACTTGGCCCCCAGATAAAAAGAGGATGAACCCTGCGGATCCAGATCCCATACCAATGTCTTGAATCCTTCTTTGGCTGATGCATAAGCCAGATTAATGGACGCAGCTGTTTTGCCTACGCCACCTTTTAGGTTGTAGATAGCTAATGTGACCATCCTCTAATATACGGTTTTTGTGTAAAATGCAGGTAATAAGCTTCACGCTACAAGCTTCAGCCTGCCAGTAATTGTGTTTTGGCTGATAGACTAGTGAACTAGACTAAGTTTCATGCTTTTCGTCTATCTAGCTCATAGCCAAAACTGTCTGGAGAAGATGGGTTATGAGCCACGAGCTGCGAGCCTTGATTAGTATTCATAGTAGGCTTTCTGATATAAGTCTTATAAATGATAGGGGTTTGCACATTAGTCTTATTCTTATATTGGTTAAAAGAAATGGTTTACATGTCTAAATGGGCTATTTGATCCTTCACATTCAATTTAAAAAGGCTCAGAGCTCGTGGCTCGCAGCTCGTAGCAGTTTTACCGCACAACATTGTTTCATAGTTAATAGCTTGTAGCATGACGCTTGCAGCTCCAACCCTAATGAACCAAATATCCCAATAGCAAACAGCCCATTACGATCAGAGGTGCGGGAATTCTGTTCATTTTGAGTAGGAGGAAGGTTATGATAATGATGAAGATGTCCCAAATAGCTATGAATCTTCCTTCAAATAAGGCAATAAGAAAAGTATCTTTCATAAGGTAAAATGTGGCACCGGTCATGATG
>JACVCQ010000238.1 GCA_016741945.1 Chitinophagaceae bacterium | reverse complement strand
AACCTATGATGCCGCCGAATGCTAGACTTCCGGTATCACCCATGAATACCTGTGCAGGGTATACATTATACCATAAGAAACCAATACAGGCACCTACAAAAGCTCCTACAAATATGGATAACTCACCTAGATTAGGTATGTACATCACATTCAGATAGTCTGCCAATACATAGTTACCACTCACATAAATGAATACCCCCAGCGCTACACCAATAATAGCACTCACACCTGCAGCTAACCCATCCAATCCATCTGTAATATTGGCACCATTAGAAACAGCAGTAATGATGAATGTTACTATCAGGATATAAATAATCCAAGTATATTTTTCTGCATCCTTACCCATCCAGCTGATCAACTTGCTGTAATTGAACTCATGATTTTTTACAAAAGGAATCGTAGTAATAGGAGTCTTTACTTTTACATACCTACGTTCTTCACCATTGATGGTTCTTGTAACGATATTGGTATCTTTTGCAAAACGTTCACCTTGCTGAAGCGTTGCAAAAGCTGTTGAAACAATTTCTCTTTCCACTGTTACTGCATTACTGAAATAGAGTGTCGTACCAATGATGATGCCCAATCCCACTTGTCCAATGATCTTAGAGATACCTGCCAAACCATCACTATCTTTTTTCTTATAAGACTCTCCTTTCTGTTGTGCCGATTTTCTTGCACGTATTTTAAAGTAATCATCCAGAAATCCGATGATACCTAGCCAAACCGTACACAAAATCATCAAACGGATATATACTTTATCCAGATTGGCGAACAGTAAGGTGGGTATCAATATGCTCAAAAGAATGATGATACCGCCCATGGTGGGTGTTCCTTTCTTCAGGTGCTCACCTTGTAATCCAAGATCACGTACTGTTTCACCGATCTGTTTTTTCTGCAGAAATAAAATCAAACGTTTCCCATACACAGTGGCAATCACCAATGACAGCAGAACTGCCATTGCTATCCTGAAAGTCAAGAATTGAAACATACCGGCACCGGGCATGTTGAATTCCTGTTTTAGCCATGTAAATAATTGGTATAACATGTGTTTGGTTTTGTTTATTTACCCAGTTCTTTAAACATCTCCTGTAATACTTCTTTATCATCAAAAGCATATTTCACGCCTTTGATATCCTGATATTTCTCGTGTCCTTTGCCCGCTACCAAAATGATATCCTCAGCGCCCGCAAAACTTACTGCTGTTCTGATCGCCTCCTTTCTGTCTACAATGGAGATGTATTTTCTTCTTGCAGAACTACTCAACCCTCCTTCCATATCTTTCAATATCATCTCAGGATCTTCTGTTCTTGGATTATCACTGGTTAAAATCACTCTATCACTCAAATCACAAGCTGTTTGTGCCATGATCGGACGTTTGGTTGTATCACGATCGCCGCCACAGCCTACCACCGTAATCACTTGCTCATGCCCTTTTCTTAACTTCTTAATAGTCATCAATACATTCTCCAATGCATCAGGAGTATGCGCATAATCAACTATACCGATAATGAGACCGCTACTGATCACATAATCAAACCTGCCTTCAGCTCCACTCAACATGCTTAACTGGGTCAGCACTTCATCACTCTCTTCTCCCAAACAAACCGCAGCACCATACACAGCTAACAGATTATAAGCATTAAACTCACCAATCAAACGAAAATGAACTTCTTTATCATTCACTGTCATCACCAACCCTGTCAATGCATTTTCCAGAATCTTTCCTTTGAAGGATGCCAATGTTTTGAGGCTGTATAAGTATTTGGTGGCCTGTGTATTTTGCAACATCACTTCTCCTCGCTTATCATCTGCATTTGAAATAGCAAAAGCCGATGCAGGTAAATGATCGAAAAATGATTTTTTTACACGGATATATTCTTCAAAAGTTTTATGGTAGTCTAAATGATCATGTGTGATATTGCTAAACAATGCCCCTGTAAACTGCAATCCTGTAATACGATGCTGGTGTATGGCATGACTACTGCATTCCATGAATACATGACTACATCCGGAATCAACCATGAGTCTCAATAATGCATTCAGATTTACTGCATCAGGTGTAGTATGCGTAGCAGGAATAATATCGTTACCAATCTGATTCTGTACGGTACTAATCAAACCACATTTATATCCCAGTCTGCTGAATAATTTAAAGAGTACAGTAGCAATGGTTGTTTTTCCGTTTGTTCCTGTTACACCTACTAATTTTACTTTCGTAGAAGGCTCATCATAAAACTGATGTGCCATAAAAGCCACGGCTTCTTGTGTATCATTTACCTCCAGATAAGTAACTCCTTCCTGAAAAGTTGTAGGCATCTTATCACATACGATAACTGTAGCACCAGACTCAATGGCTTTACCGATGAACTGATGACCATCCGAAACTGTTCCTCTGATCGCTACAAATACATTGCCTTTTTCCAGTTTCCTGGAATCGATCTGAATACCGGTTACTGTAATATCTGTACTACCATGTACCTGCTTCAGATGCACTTTGTATAATATGTCTTGCAGTTTTGTCATTCCCATTTAATTAAGTGCAATATTGACCAGTTGTCCTTTGGCAAATTGTTGTCCGGGTAAAATCGATTGAGCTATTACTTTTCCTTTTCCTTGTACCTGTACTTTCAATCCTAAATTCTCACACAGGTAAACCACGTCTTTTAGTCCCATACCTTTTAGTAGTGGCATTGTTTTATCAGAAACCTGTTTAGATTGAATGATAACTGTACTGTTCTTCCCATTCATAGCAACCCATTCATCTGCTCTTCGAGATGAATCTTTGTATGGGATATTGAGCTTTTGTGTCACAGTTGTCACATCAGGTTTAAAACCTGCATACATGAAATCACTGCTATCTAATTTTGCTTGTTGTTTTGCGATATTCCCTACTCGTACATAAGTACTGAACAATCTGTCTGCAATCTCTTTGAAAACAGGCCCGGCAACAGAACCACCATAGTACACAGCAGCATGCGGTTTATTCTTGATTACAACGATACAAGTGTATTGAGGATCGTTGGCAGGAAAATATCCTGCAAAAGAAGATTGATAAATCTTGTCTGCATACCCCCTGTTACCATTGGCAACAAGTGCTGTACCTGTTTTTCCAGCTACCGGATAAGGCGATCCCTTGAATAATAATGCCGCAGTACCTGATATGCATACACCCTCTAAACATTCTCTTAATTGTCTCAAAGTTTCATCACTACAAATTTTTTTATCCAAAACAGTAGGAGCAAATGACTTTTGAAGAACACCTTCTTCCTTGATAGCAGATACCAAATAAGGTTTCATCATCTTACCATGATTGGCCACCGCATTGTACAGCGTTAAAGTTTGCAATGGACTCACTGCCAAATTGTAACCAAAAGCCATCCATGGTAAAGTCGTAGGTCCCCAAAGTTTATGTCCGGGCTTAAAAATGGTTGGATTACGTTCACCGGTTAAATCGATACCTGTGAGTGTATCCATTCTCATTTTTTTCAGGTGGGCAATAAATCGTGAAGGATTGGATGCATAGTGTGCAGAAGCCAACTTAGCCATCCCAACATTCGAACTCAGCTCGAATGCCTGCTTAACAGAAACAATATTTCTTCCATGCTTTTCGCTATCATACACCACCTGACCGGCAGTTTTCCATGTACCACCTTCTAAATCCACACCTTGATTCAAACTTATTTTTTTGTCTTCCAGCAATGCCATCATAGTGGCTAACTTAAAAGTAGAACCGGGTTCAGACGGACTGATTGCATAGTTAAAATCTTCCCAGTAATTACTCTCTCCTCTTTTTCCTAAATTGGCAATGGCTTTGATCTTACCGGTTTTGGTTTCCATAACGATGGCTGTTCCATATTCAGCTTCGTTTTTGATCATCATTTTCATCAATGCGTTTTCAGTCACTTCCTGAATGAAAACATCAATGGTACTTACAATGTCTTTACCTGTCTCGGGTTCAATTTCATAAGTATCTGCATCAACGGGAACATGTACGCCACCTGCTATAGATCGAACCAATTGTTTGCCATTTCTTCCTTTTAAGATACTGTCATAGGTCTTTTCCAATCCCACTTTATTCTCATCTCTTGCCAAACCAATGGTTCTAAAGGCCAGCATTTTATATGGATTCAGACGAATGGTTTTTTCGTTCGCAATCATACCACTCTTATATCTACCCAAACGAAACAACGGGAATTTTCTCAGTTGTTCATATTCGCGGAAAGAGATTTTCTTTTTCAGCAGGAAATAGGCATCATTGTTTTTGTAGCCTTGTTTTAATAAAGCTTTATAGTCTTCTTTTGACTGGTCTTTAAAGAGGTCTGCTAAATAATAACTCAGAGAATCAACATTTTCACGGAACAACAATCCATTTTTTGCGCGGAGTGATTCTACCCTGAAATCCATGTAGATGTCGAACTGAGGAATACTGGTACTGAGCATTTGCCCGTCTTCACTATAAATGGTACCACGCTCAGCTTCAATTTCGTCGATTCGTTGATGAAGACTGTCGCTCATACTTCTCCAATAGCCACCTTCTACTTGCTGAATGTATACCGCCTTACCAAAAATGGCGATACAAACAGCCACCACCAGTATATAACTGAGGTATACACGCCAAAGTATGTCGCGTTTTACTTCCAAGGTAGGGTACGGTTTTTATAAGTCAGTCAATCCAAAAAAATCCATTCACAATTCACAATTCACCTTTCACTTTTCACTCTTGAGCCTCACCGGCGTCTCCTTAATCACTTTCAATCCCAACGGCTCAGTTGCTTTAATCACTTGCTGCTCTTCACTCTTAAACATCATTTCACTTTTCAGCGTCTTATATTCTTACTCCGGTTCTTTCAACTGCTT
>JACVCQ010000237.1 GCA_016741945.1 Chitinophagaceae bacterium | reverse complement strand
GCTCCAAACTGGGCACCAGTCCAGTTTTTAAACCCAAATCCGTAGGACCCTAGTGTTGTGAGCCAGGCACCCCAAACAAAAAACTGGAAAAAACTTAAAAAAGTCAGCCTTAGTTTAATTGACATAGATTATGCGATTAGTGATGAACCATCTATCTGTTCTGCTGTTTATTCAGCATGACCAACGAATCTATATAAAAATTCGTGAACTATGAGGAAACTGTTGGCTTTTAGGGATTAGGTATTAGGGATTAGGTGCTAGGTACTGGGTTTTGAAGAGAACGGCCGTTCAAGAGAAACCTTTTATACCTAATCCCTAACACCTAACACCTAACACCCAACACTTCAAAACCCGTATTTTTGCATCCAAATTAGTGAAGATGATTTCGAGACATTCAGACACATTGATATTAGTAGCTACCCAATCAGATCCTCAGTTAAAAAATATTGGTGAAAAAATTCTTAGAAAAGAGCGTATCAGTTTTGAGGATGGTGTTACCCTCTTCGAAAAAGGATCATTATCATACTTAGGCGCCCTAGCCAATTGGGTAAGAGAGGAAAAACATGGTCATAAAACCTATTTCAATCGAAACTTCCATATTGAACCCACGAATGTTTGTGTGTTCTCCTGCAAGTTCTGTTCTTACTCTCGTCTCTACGCACATCGTGAAGAAGGATGGGAATTGAGTATTGAACAAATGATGCATATTGTTAAGAGCTACGATGGCAAGCCGGTAACAGAAGTGCATATTGTAGGTGGTGTTCACCCCAAAATGAATCTCGATTTTTTCCTTGAATTATTGAGAACCATCAAAGCACATCGCCCGGATTTGCATGTTAAAGCTTTTACACCTGTTGAACTCGATTATATGTTCCGCAAAGCCAAAGTAAGCGTGGAAGAAGGTATGCGCTTGGCACATGAGGCCGGACTGGATTCTTTACCGGGTGGTGGCGCTGAAATATTTCATCCCGACATACGCAAACAGATCTGTGAAGACAAAGTAGATGCGGATGGTTGGTTACACATTCATAAAACAGCACATCAATTGGGCATGCATAGTAATGCCACTTTATTGTACGGACATATCGAACAGTTCTGGCATCGTATTGATCATATGGAAAGATTGCGTCAGTTACAGGATGAGCCAGGAGGATTCAATACGTTTATCCCACTTAAGTTCCGTAATAAGGATAATGATATGAGCCATATCCCGGAATCATCGGTGGTAGAAGATATGCGGATGTATGCGGTATCGCGTTTGTACATGGATAACTTCCCGCATATTAAAGCTTATTGGCCAATGCTGGGCCGACAAAATGCGCAACTGACTTTATCATTTGGCGTGAATGATATTGACGGTACCATTGATGACTCTACTAAAATTTATGCAATGGCAGGCAGTGAAGAACAAACACCTACCATGTCTACAGAGGAACTGGTTCGTTTAATCAAACAAGTGAACAGACAACCGGTGGAGAGGGGGACTTTGTATAATGAGATCAAAGACTACTCAGAGGAATTGTTGGATGTCAGATAGCAGATCGCAGATGTCTGATGTCGGATGTCTGATGTCGGATATGTGGAGGCAGTTAGCAATGATTTGGAAGAATTTTATTGCCACTGTCTAAGGGACTCTCCTTCGGAAAAGGCATTTCATTCAAATCAGACATCAGACATCCTACATCAGACATTTAACATCGAGCTTCTCTAACACTCCGGCAAACTAATCGGAATATTAATCGCCAGTCCCCCGTCTGCGGTTTCTTTGTATTTGCTGCTCATATCCAGCGCAGTATCCCACATGGTTTTGATGACTTTATCCAGACTCACTTTGGCATAATCGGGAGAGCTTTGTAATGCCAATTGTGAAGCGGTAATGGCTTTAATAGCACCCATGGTATTTCTTTCAATACAAGGCACTTGCACTAGTCCACCAATAGGATCACAAGTCAATCCTAAATGATGTTCCATGGCAATTTCAGCTGCCATCAGGGTTTGACGTTGGGTGCCACCTAAGGATTCTGTCAATGCTGCGGCAGCCATGGCAGAAGACACGCCTATCTCTGCCTGACAACCACCCATGGCTGCAGAAATGGTGGCTCCCTTTTTGAAAATACTACCGATCTCAGAAGCTGTTAGTAAGAAACGAATGATCTTCTCATCATCCAATCCATCACAGAATGCAATAAAATATTGTAACACTGCCGGAATCACACCCGCAGCCCCATTGGTAGGCGCTGTTACTACTCTTCCAAAAGATGCATTCTCTTCATTCACTGCCAATGCAAAACAACTCACCCAATCGAGAATGTATTTGAAATCATGTCCACCTTTTCTAATTGCTTCAATCCAAGAGGAATAATCCGTGTACGTATTTTGTTGTATCAGTTTTTTATTCAGATCAAATGCTCTTCTTCTTACTTGTAATCCTCCGGGCAGTTCACCTTTGGTATGACAGCCACGATAAATACAATCGCGCATGGTATGCCAAATATTCAACACACCTGAACGGGTCGCTTCTTCTGAACGCCAAGCCTGTTCATTCTCCATCACCACTTCATTCACCGACATACCTGTCTTCATCCACCAATGCAGTAAATCATCAGCTGTATTAACCGGAATTGGAGGACCTATTTGCTGTTGTGCGTTTTTGTCTTCGCCTTCCTTCACTACAAATCCACCTCCGATGGAATAATAGGTTTCACTCCAATGTTCACCATTTTTCAATTCAATCAAGAAGGAAAGTCCGTTCGGATGAAAGGGCAATGTTTCCTGATGAAGAAACTGAAGATGATCGGGAAGGATGAAACGTAGCGCTTGCTCTCCACCTAACAACAATTGCTGTGAGTTTTGAATCTGCTGAATTTTAGGTGTAATACTATTCACATCAATGGTTACCGGGTCTTCACCACATAAGCCAAGCATTACGGCAATATCAGTACCATGCCCCTTCCCTGTTTTGGCCAAAGAACCATAGAGCAGCACGGTTACTGAAAGCACTTGATCAAGTCCACCTTTCGCCCGAATCGTATCCACACAACGCAAAGCTGCCCTCCATGGACCCAAAGTATGGGAACTGGATGGTCCGACCCCAATTTTGAACATATCAAATACAGAAATTGCTTCGTGTGGCATGCAAAAGAAATTGTGCATCAAATGTAAGACATATAGTGATTGCTCATGCTATAGCCATTGAACGCTTTTAAGTAATATCATAGCCTCACAATGACATTTCTACGTCATTTATTACATTTGATCATGCGCCTACTATTATTATTCAGTCTTTCCATCACTTTATCAGCTGCGTTTGGACAGTCAAAAAAAGTATCGAATATGAACATGACTTTTTTAGAACAACTTATGCAAACCAAACCTGAACAATTTGGGGAAGTATTGCAGCATAGAAAAGATTGGATTGTACAAATCAAGTATACTCAAATTGATCGAGATCGTAAGAACCAACCCAAGTTTACAGACTACGCATTTAACCTTCAACAAGACCAATATTTTTATCCTGCCAGCACTGTGAAAATGCCACTAGCTTTTTTGGCATTGGAAAAACTCAATGAGCTGAATATTGCAGGGGTGGATATGCATACCACCATGATTACAGATAGCCATGATTCATCAAAATATATAGGCAAAACATTAGGTGATTCGCAGGATAGACCTTGTATTGCCTTATTCATCAGGAAAATATTTTTGGTGAGTGATAACGATGCTTATAACAGACTATATGAATTTCTTGGACAGGAATACATCCAAAAAAAATTAACAGCAAAAGGATATCCGGATGCAGTGATCAAACATTGGCTAAGTGTAAGCAGAACTGAACAACAAAATCGAACGACACATCCTGTTTTTTTTCTTGATCGAGATGGTAAAGTTCTATATGAACAGCCATCTTTAAAAAGTGAAGTGATCTTTCCATCTTTTGAATGCAAATTGGGTAAGGGATATATGTCTGGTAATACGCTCATTGAAGAACCATTCAACTTCGCTGAAAAGAATCGCATCTATTTAAACGATCTTCATAGCATGTTACAATCTGTTTTGTTTCCGGAATCATTTTCGGAGGAATCCAGATTTAAGTTGAAAAAAAACGATTATGATTTTTTATATGCAGCCATGAGTTGTTTCCCACCTGAAAGCAAATATCCATTGTATCCGAAAGACGAAGTTTGGGATGCATCCGTAAAATTTTTATTGTATGGTGCTGCAAAAGGCGACAGACCCAAACATATTCGCATCTTCAATAAAATTGGCGGTGCATATGGATTCCTAACAGACATCGCTTATATCATAGATTTTGAAAACAAAATCGAATTCATGTTGAGTGCAACCATACATTGTAATAGTGATGGTATTTTCAATGATGATCGTTATGATTATGATAGCATTGGTTATCCATTTCTCCGAGATCTTGGGCAATTGATCTATGAACATGAAATCAAGCGAAAGAAAAAGCGATTGCCTGGTTTAGATAAGTTCGTACTCAATTATTGAATACAACTAACCTGTAAATGCGTATTGACAAACAAATACTGCACAATTTTTAACCAAAACAGGGCTTTCTATTTAAAACTTACAGGCGTTTGCATAGTTTTTACGAACTTTCGCTCGCAAAAATTCATGTATAGATTTTAGTTAATGCAAAGAATCATGGAATTATCATCGCTTCTCAATCGTTTTAATGAACCGGAAACCCTTAAGATGGCCAAGCTTGGTCGTGAACTCAGAGCTAAAGGCATTGATGTGATCGACTTGAGTTTAGGCGAACCCGATTTTGATACACCTCAGCATATCAAAGACGATGCTATCAAAGCCATCATGTATAATTGGGGTCACTATAACCCTGGTCCCGGTT
>JACVCQ010000236.1 GCA_016741945.1 Chitinophagaceae bacterium | reverse complement strand
AAGTAATTCATGATCGTCCACAAGTGCTACAAAGGTCATACAAAGGTTATTTCGATTTTGCCTGCAATATAATGGCTGTTCCGTTTCCCGGCTCACTTTTTATATCAACAGTGGCATTAATCATTTTTGCCCTGTTAAATATGTTCTGTAAGCCGATGCCTGGCCCTGCTGTTTTAAACTTTTCCATGTCAAATCCGATCCCGTTATCTGCTATGATCAACTGCACTTCATTTTCGTTGCCTTCGATCATTACAGAAATCTGATCTGCTTTTGCATGTTTCATGATATTATTGATAATCTCCTGAACCATTCTGAACATGATGAGATCAGTATTTTTATCAATACCGGTAAAATTTTCTGCGACGCTAAGGTCGGTTTTATACCGGCCGCTTTTTTGTAAATTATTTAAAAGTTGTCTGATCGATTCTACAATTCCGATATCTTGAATCCTGTTTGTTTGCAAACTATGACTCAGATCACGCAAATCTTTGATCGCTTTTCCCAACAGTTCATCCGTATGCTCCAACTTCTCGTGCTCTTCAATATTGGTAAAGGTACTTAGGTTCAATCTTACTAAGCTCAACACTTGTCCTATATTATCATGAATTTCACGACTGATATGGCTAAAAGTTTGCTCTTGTATCTCCAGTTGTGATTTAAGGATTGTCTGCTCAAATCTGTTTTTCATCTCATCTCTTTCCTGCTGAAATTTTCTTTGTCTGCGTAAAAAGATAAATACAATCAGCAACAAGAAAAATCCGATTAAAACCAGAAATACCGATGCTATAACGATGGTGATGAGGATATCTTCCTGTTCTTTCGGCATAGAATAAATGCGATGATGAATGAGCCGTATAATACTACGTTCAGACTGTTATTAATATAAGAATAGATAGCTGTACCCTGTTTTCCTAGGGCTGCGCTTGTAAGATATTCAAAAAGCGCATTAATAATCACAGAACCCAGATAAAAAATTAGTAAACCAATCGTTACCCAAAAGAAGGGATGCTCAGATAATTTAATATTGATTGAATCTGGTAAGATGGATTCATATAAAAAGAAGCAACTGTATACCACCATCAGAAAACAACCTAACAAAAAAGTATAACGGTGAAATTTGTCAGTACCTTGAATGTAGGCAATGTTAATGGTCACTAAAATGATGTAAACGGGAATTAATATGGTAATTATTCTTCTAAGTGTTTTGTTAGAGAGGTAGATTAAAAATATCAAAGAATAAAAGATGAATTCGCAGGTCGTAAAAACGTTGAAAATCATATATCTAACAGACCGATGCTCATTTGGATTTTCATCGTCTGTCAATAGCTTAGCAATGCATTCAACTGCAACAGTTGTTAAAAGAAAAGGGATAAAATATATAAAGCCTTTATTTCTTTTTAGATCCTTTAAAAAGAATAAACCGATCAAAAGACTAAAGATCTCTAGATATAAGTGTAGATAAAGTCTAAGGTATTCAAGAGTGGCTGCTGACATGTACCTAAATTAAGGAATAAACCCCTTCCATTTGGAAGGGGTTTATCTAATTTTTGAATCAAACTATTATAAAGTTAATTCTATTAAGGAACCAAACCACCATGGTTCAAGAATCTTTCTGAACTATCATCAAAGTTACCTCTAACACTGCCATTGCTTGACTTCTTGTCTCCGGAGAAGAAAACAGTGAGTCTACCGTTTTCATACATACCGAAATTAACGAAGATTTTAGAAGAGCGCTCTCTCTTCAATACATTCAGATAATTCTGGATGTCTTTGATGTCAAAGGAAACAGCTAAAGTCTTATTCATATTTGACTTCTCATATCGGGCAGCC
Organism: Chitinophagaceae bacterium; assembly: GCA_016741945.1. Taxonomy (GTDB): domain Bacteria; phylum Bacteroidota; class Bacteroidia; order Chitinophagales; family Chitinophagaceae; genus Sediminibacterium. Next base: position 3,044 of record JACVCQ010000236.1, on the reverse strand, counting down.
ATGTTCGCAGCCTCATTGCGATCGATGATACCTGGGATATCAGAAGCGTTCACTTCGATAGCTGTAACTGTTTCGGAAGAATTTCTGTTGTTAACTTCATTCGTAACACCATCCTGTTCTTTCTGGCAGGCTACCAGAAGGATGGTAACTACTGACAGTAGTAAAACTGTGCCTAAGATTTGAAACTTTTTCATCTAGTCTGTTTTTAATAGGTTTTGACCAAGGTTAAACGTAATGGGTGTTACAAGTTGTTCAGATGGGACTTATCCAAATTTTATTCCCATCAAGTACAAAGTTCTGCTTTTTTTCTTATGTACACACTATTTAATCACGGAATCTGCTCAAGTGTTTTCACTGAATTTTGATACCGTGTTTTAAACGAATATTTTTATATATTACTTGTAAATTAATTTATATCAATTATTTATACCATTATTTTGAATATTTTTTTGAATGCTTCTCTGATACTGAATAAAAATTATTATTAATATTAAAATTGAAATCCCCAACGTAACTGGAGAAATCAAAGCAGAGATAAAAGCAGATTGGCGTTCTAAAAATTTGGCTAATCCATATTGCAGCATTGAAATCATCAGCAGCGAGCCAACAACAATCGAAATATTCGAAGGGAAAAACTGACGTATTAAAAAGGATTTTAATTGCGATGGTGAAGCCCCCAAACTAATTAAGAGTTGTATTTCTTCTTTACAAGAACTGATTGTGAGTTGTATGAACAATGAGAAAATCAATAGCGCAAATAAAAACAAGATCAACCCTGTTACACCGGTAATGCTCACAGCCATTTCTACAATTTGTCTGTATTTACTAAATCTGGTTTTATCCTGATCAGTTGTTAATTGTTTTTGCTTCAAATAACTGATTAGGTCCGGATGCCCGGGATCTTTGGTTCTTATGATAATTCTGGATGGGGAACTACTACTTTTTTTCCCATACAATGTATTGGCATAATTCATGAACGATTGAGGAATCAGTAATGATGATATTCTATCGCTAAAACCAACTACTTTCCCTTTGAATACACGTGTTGTGCCATCAGCTGAATAGACATTCACATTGAAAAAAATCATTTTCACTACTTCCCTTGTTAACTGGGGTAAGCCTTGCGATAAAGAGAATTGAAAATTATAAATATCCAGAAACATACCCGGTACAATGATGGGTACATAAGCACTGTTTTCATCCCAATTCCATTCTTTCGTATTCACATCTAAAAAAACATCCGGTACACTTTCAAATGCGATATCGGTATAAAATGGAAAAACATTACTACTACTTTGAATCGATGCTTTAAATCGACTGGTTTGTAAAACACCTATTGCTTCTGTGAATGGCTGTGCTTGAATGTCGTCTATTTCTTCCTGTTTCAGTACTGCTTTCCCGATATTCTGATCAGTGAGTATTTTGTTTATTACCAAAAAATTTGCTACACTGTCTTTGTTCTGTTTGCCCTCTAACAGTTCCTTATAATTGACCTGTATCTGTACAGCTGCCAATATCAGCAATAATGCAACTGATAAGCCAATCATTGCCATTGCATACCGTACTCTACCGGTACCTGTTCTGATCAGTTTTTTAAGTAGTATGTTAAGCTCATTCATAGTCGGCTGCTTATAAATTCAATATTTGATCGTATGGGAAATGATGATCATCATCAAGATCAGTAATGATAAAGCCTGCATTTCTTTCTTTACATTCCCGCATAATCACTGCAGCAGCTTTTACGGTATTGGCCTGATCTAAATGACTGAATGGTTCATCCATTACCAACATTGAAAACGGATGAATCAATGCTCTGATAATCGCAATCCTTTGCCGCTCTCCGTAACTACAAATACCGGCTCTCTGTTGCAGAATATGTTGAACGCCTAATTCCTCAGCCAGGTGAAATATCTTTTCCTGCTTACAATATGGCTTTTGTAAAACCCTTTTCAATTCTATATTTTCAAAAGAAGTTAAGTTGGGAAATAAACGCAGATCCTGAAAAACAATACTGATCTTTTCTTGTCTGTATTGCGCCAGTTGTTCTGCGGGTAATTGTTGTACATCTTTTCCATCCCATTCTATTCTTCCCGAATAATCTTCGCGCAATTTGTACAAGGAATGGATCAATGTGGTTTTTCCGGTACCACTCGGAGCTTTGATTTTTGTCCATTGTGCAGCAGCAAAACTTACCTTACAATTCCATACATCAGAACCTTGCTGCAGTACTTTATCTTGCAAAGGAGTAGGAACAACATTATGTAGTGATAGGATCATTGCGCTAAGTTATCATTCAATAGGGTCAAATAAAAAGTCCTGCTACAACAGGACTTTTTATTTGGCTTAAAAATTTAAATTAATTCGTGCGTATGATAGCAGGAAAGCCGCCCGGGAACATTTTCTCTTCCATTTCTTTTTGTCTGCGTGCGGCCACGCGCATATCCACTGCAATATCTGTGATTAGACTGGTGAGTGTTACCAAACTGTTTTGTTTTTCATTCTGCATGCGAATTTCAAAAGTTCCTTTGATGCTCTTGCCATCAAAATTATCTGAAGTACCAATGATGTCTTTGAAAGTTTCTTTGGCAGTCTTCATAGATTGGTTATAATCACCCCCATTACTATAAAATCCACCAATAGTATTCGCAATATCGAAATAAAATACGGTTGATTTTCCTTTAAATCTGTTCAGTGTTTCTGTATTGATGACAGTTTTATTATTGCCAGACATATACTGTGTATATGTCAATGAATCACTGGCGATCACCAAATTTTTATCATCGGCCTGCATGTAAATACCCAATACTTTCATTAGCTCACCACTTTTGTAAGTGCTACCGTTTTTAGTGAAATAACCCAATTCAGTGGCTTTATCCATGAGTTTAGTAAAACTGGCTTTGTCGCCAACAGGTGCATTGAGGATCATTTTACCCATGGGTTTTTTCATGGTCAATTCTTTTTCGTCTTTTCTTTCTTGAGGTTCTGGCTGTGTAGCACCCAAATCAGATACCACTACAGCAATTTCACCTTTTAAGGATTTATAC
>JACVCQ010000235.1 GCA_016741945.1 Chitinophagaceae bacterium | reverse complement strand
CCATATCTTTCAACGTACGAGAAATGACATGGTGAATACCGGGCATACCGTTAGCACTGGGCGGACCTTCATAAAACACAAAAGGTGTTTTGCCATCTCGAAGCGTAACACTTTGTTCAAAAGCCTGTCCATCCTTCCATTTGGCCAGTATCTCTTTTTCGATAGCCGGCAGGTTCAATCCTGAAAATTCAGCGTATTTAGCACTCATAGTCTTTTGGTCAGCTTGAAAATTACCTGTAATCCTTTAAGAGGCAGGTTTTAAAGGCTGCGAAGGTATGAAATGTGGGGGAGGAAAAGGGAGGGGGGAAAAGTCAAAAGTGAAAAGTCAAAAGTGAAAAAATGATTACAGATTCAAAAAAGAGCTTAATTATCTGATTATCAATTATTTAAAGAAATAAAAGCTTTAAAGAATTATGAAAATAAAAGCCCCTTTCACTTTTCACTTTTGACTTTTCACTTTTGAATTCATTGCCCTCTCATGCGCTTATACACCTGAATGGCGCTCATGAGCAGCAGTACAAAAAGGATCAACCCCACCAGCCCCCATACAAAACTGAGGCTTTGTTTGACCACGACTAGCATCACAATGGAGATGAGAAAAATAGTAGCTACTTCATTCCAAATACGGAGTTGATTAGAAGAATATCGATAAACACCTGCCATTTCCTGCTTAAAAATGCGATGCAGTGAGAAGTGATAGACATATAAAAACAAAACAAAAACAAGTTTTACCAGTAACCATCTTCCGGATGGATCAAAAACAACTTTATCCCAATGACCATGAAATAAAACAGATAATCCAAAGATCAAAGTGAGAATCGCGGATGGCCAGGTGATCCCGTACCATAATCGTTTCATCATGATGGAAAACTGCTCTCGCAAAATCGTACATTCCACTTCGGTCTTATCACCCGCCTCTGTTGCATAAATAAAAAGTCTGGGCATATAAAACAACCCCGCAAACCAGGTAACGATAAAAATAATATGAAGCGATTTGAGGTATTCGTACATGAGGGTTGAAGGGTAATAGGTTATTGAGATATTCGAAAGCTACGCAATATGGTCGATAGTCGATAGACCATGGTCCATGGACTATCGACTATCGACCATCACGCCAAAATCATCTCCTCCTTCCCACTCCGAATGTCTTCCATCCATTTTTCAATGGTACTGATCCAGGCGGGGTGAACGTTGAGACATGGAATTAGTGTAAAAGATTCTCCACCTGCATGCAGGAAGGTTTCTTTTCCTTCTTCTCCAATTTCTTCAATGGTTTCCAGACAGTCGCTGATGAATGCCGGGCATACCACCAATAATTTCTTTACACCTTCACCAGGCATGGCTTCCAAACGCTTATCTGTAAAAGGTTCCAGCCAGCCACTACCTAATCTTGATTGGAAGGAAAGACTGTATTTATCTTTCGGAATACCTAATTTTTCAGCCACCAATTTAGTGGTCACTACCAATTGATGACGATAACATTCTGTATGTGCAGGAGAAGCCACTTCACAACAGTTCTCTACTTTCAAGCAATGACAACCTGTTATATCACTCTTGCGGATATGTCTTTGTGGTACACCATGATAGCTGAATAAGATATGGTCGTATGCTTGTTCTGTATAAGGTTTGATAGATTCAGCCAGCGCACTGATATAGGCTTCATCATCATAAAACGGTTTGATGACAATCAATTTAAAGGAGTAACCATATTGTTTGTGTTGCTCTTTGGCATACTCCACCGCTGTTTCATAACTACTCATTGCATAATGTGGATATAAAGGCAACAATACCACTTCTTCCAATTGGGGATGATCCTTTAGTAATGCATCATAGGCTTCTTTCGGAGAAGGCGTACCATAACGCATAGCAATCTCGATGGGTTCTTCAATATCCTGCTGTAACGCTTCTTGTAATTGTTTGGTAAGTACGATCAATGGAGAACCTTCATCGGTCCAGATACTTCTATACGCTTCTGCAGACTTAGGTGCACGAAAAGGAACGATGATACCGCGAACCAATAATGCCCTTACGATATAAGGGATATCGATCACTCGTCCATCCATTAAAAACTCATTGAGGTATTTTCTTACATCTTTTACTGCTGTTGAATCAGGTGAGCCCAAATTCATCAATAAGAGTGCACGTTTCGCATTCGTTGCCATAATCACATTTGAGTTTGCAAAGTTAGAGTAACAAATCGCTTAGTTAAAAGTTCTGAAAGATTTGTTTGCAGAAAAGAACGAAACAAAATTAGAAAGGGTTTTCTCTAAGCAGCTAAAATGACCGCTTATCAGAAAACTGACAGAGAAATGACAATGTAATGACGTTTGTCATGTTTTAAAAGAAACCATGCAGGATACCTTTGCGTACTTATTTAAGCGAGACCAAAAGGATCGTGGCAGTTTATGGAGACAGGACAATTTTTCATAGCAGGAATTAACTATAAGAAGACCGATGCGGCTGTTCGCGGTAATTATGCGATCAATCCGGAACAATATGCCATTATTCTGCAGCGTGCAAAGGCGAAGGGTGTAAAAGAATTATTTGTTCTGAGCACTTGTAATCGCACCGAGATCTATGGAGTAGCGCCATATGCAGAAACATTGATCAATCTCTTATGGCCTGTTACACATGGCAATAAATCTGATTTTTTTCAACGCTGCTATATCAAACATGACGAAGAAGCTTTACATCATATTTTTTCCGTTGGAGCAGGATTAGATTCTCAGATTTTGGGGGATTATGAGATCGTGGGCCAGATGAAACTGGCAGTTAAGTTTGCGAAAGAAAAGGGAATGATTGGTTCCTTTATCGAGCGTTTGTTCAATACCGTATTACAATCTTCCAAGCAAATTAAAAATGAAACGGCGTTAAGTGGCGGTACTATATCTGTTTCTTTTTCCGCCCTTCAATTTATTAGTCAGCAATTCTCTGATACTTCTGATTAAAAGATTGTATTACTCCGAACCCGTAAGATCTGCAGGAATACTTGTAAGAATCTTGTTGGTTATTTATATACAAAAAAAATAACCCTCAGCAACAGAACTGCAGAAAAAGCAGCTGAACTGGCTGAAAATCTACAGTTACAGAGAGCAGATTGGAATCAGTTGGAGAACGAGATAACCAGTGCTGATATTATTATAGTAGCCACCAATGCTGAGCAGCCGGTGATTACAGCAAATAATTTGAAAGCAACTACACAAAAGATCCTGATCGATCTTTCTATTCCTCATAATATTGATCCATCACTCGCACAACAAGACAATATCGTTCTAGCGAATGTGGATGATCTGTCCAAGATCAATGATCAGACCCTGCAGAAAAGAAAAGCAGAAGTACCCAAAGCGATGAATATCATACGCAAACACATGAATGAGTTTGCAGTTTGGAATCATCAGCGCCGCCATGTTCCTATTTTAAAGGCGGTGAAGCAAAAATTACATGATATGCATTCCTGTGGATTGTTTTTAACTTCACGGAGAGCATCAGAAGATATCAATACAGAAGCTATTCAGAAAGTGGTGAACAATGTTGCCGTTAAGATGCGTAATAGACATCAGCCCGGTTGTTATTATATTGAAGCCATCAACGACTTCATGACGAGCAGTCATTAAACCTAGATATGACCAAGGTATTACGAATAGGAACACGCGACAGCCAGCTCGCCGTGTGGCAAGCCACATGGGTGCAAGAACTCCTGAAAGAAAAAGGAGTAGCTTCTGAACTCGTGTATATCAAAAGTGAAGGAGATATTGATCTTATTACGCCACTGTATGAGATCGGTGTACAGGGCATTTTCACCAAGACCCTCGATGCCGCATTGCTCAGCAACAAAATTGATATTGCCGTCCACTCCATGAAAGATGTGCCCACGCAACTCGCTAAAGGCATACAAGAAGCTGCAATCTTAAAACGCGCATCCTACAAAGACATTCTTGTTTATAAAGATGATCAAGTACCTGAAGCATTAGGTTATATAAATGGTGAATGGCAAATAGACCATAGACCATGGACTATGGACCATAGTCTATTTGCCACCTCCAGCGTTCGGCGTAAAGCACAATGGCTCAATCGTTATCCTGACCATCAGTTTGATAATTTGCGTGGCAACGTCAATACCAGATTGCGTAAATTGGAAGAAAGTAATTGGCAAGGTGCCATCTTCGCAGCTGCAGGACTAGAGAGAATCAATCTTCGCCCGGAGAAAGCAATTGATCTGGATTGGATGCTACCTGCGCCTGCACAAGGAGCTGTGATGGTCGTATGTAGAGAAGGTGAGACTGAAATTTTTAATTACTGTCAACAACTCCATCATAATGAAACAGCAATTTGTACTCATGCTGAGAGAAATTTTTTACGTCAATTAATGGGCGGTTGTGCTACACCTATTTCTGCACTTGCTCAAATACAAGATGATCAGATCTTTTTTCAAGGAAATGTAGTGTCATTGGATGGCCGTCAGAAAGTTGATATTAGTACTACAGTATCTATTACTGTTGGCGCTTCAATAGGTACAGAAGCCGGACAAGAAATTTTAGCGATGGGTGCTGAAGAAATCATACAGGAAATCAGAAATGCAGGTAAGTAAAAAGAAAATATTATCGACCAGACCTGTTAAAGAAACATTGATACAGGAAGCCGTTGAACAAAACATTCAGCTGGATATCATTCCTTTGATCGATACTGAACCTGTTCAGGATATTGATACACAACAGGAAGTTGAACAAATCGCTTTGCAATATGCCACGGTGGTATTTACCAGTATGAACGCTGTGGAAAGCGTGATCACCATGCTTGACCAGCAAGTGCCGGAATGGGATATCTATAGCATGAGGAATACCACACAAGAACTGATCCGAAACTATTTCGGCGAAGAGGCTATTACCGGTACAGGTAACAAGGCACCAAAACTGGAAGAAACCATTTTAT
>JACVCQ010000234.1 GCA_016741945.1 Chitinophagaceae bacterium | reverse complement strand
AAAGTCCCTCCCACCCGCTTTTAACTCGCAGGTTACCGCTTGCAGCTTTCCTCCTCCACCCATCCTAACCCAATTTTTGTGTTATTGGCTGCCGGAATTTGCCGTTTTATGTTTGTCCACCAATAGAAAAAAGCAGAGGATGTTCTGCGGATTACAAATGAAACACTTAATACCAACAAACATGAACATGAAAAGTAAAACCCTGCAAATTACCGTAATAGTATTATCGGTAATGGCAACTATTGCAGCTTGTAGCGAAGCTTCCAGCAATGATAAAGAAACAAAAAAAGAGGATATTTCTACTATCCGTAAAAAGGAAAAAGATGAACTGATTGCTCGTGGTAAATATCTGGTGACTGTATCCGCGTGCAACGATTGTCATTCCCCAAAGATCATGACACCGATGGGACCGATTCCTGATACAACAAGATTGATGTCTGGATATCCTTCAGAAAAAGGCATCCCAACATTAAGTGAAGCCTTAGCAAAGGACCAGAGCTGGGTGAAAATGTCGCATGATGTTACCGCATTTGCCGGCCCATGGGGCATGACTTTCGGAGCAAACCTCACACCCGATGAAGCAACAGGAATTGGTAACTGGACGGAAGATGTGTTTGTAAAAACCATTCGTACCGGAAAGCATCTCGGACAAGAAGGAGGCAGACCCGTAATGCCACCAATGCCATGGTATATGGTTGCAAAGATGACAGATGAAGATCTGAGCGCTGTTTATCATTATCTGATGTCATTACCTGCCATAAATAATCGTGTTCCGTCACCTATTCCCCCTAATGAAATCAAGATCACCAAACAATAATTAAGTAAATGAATATGGGTATGAACAAATGGATGGGCCGCTTATTGGCTATAATTACAACAGTTGTAGTGATAGCAGGATGTACGAAAGAGTTTGAAGCTGATCTTCCCGATACCGATCCGGGTACTCCGGGCAATAGCAAAAAATTGAGCAAGATCAGTTATGATGATGGGAGTTATATGTCTATTCAATACAATGCGGAAGGCAAGCCGATAAAAATTACAGATCTTCAGAAAAGCAGTAGTGGCGATGATACAAACATTTATACATTAACCTACAACGGCGATAAGTTGTTAGAAATGAAAGCCACAGATGGAACCAAATACAGGTATACCTATACAGGGGCAAATGTTACAAAGGTTGAAGTCTTATCACCAAACGATGTAGTCATTGCATACTATACCTATGTTTATCAAGATGGACGTTTGGTTCGTACAGATGCTTATGGAAGTATTGCCGGTCCCATCAGTAATACACCCACTATGCGATTTGATTTAGCTTATTATTCTAATGGCAATATCAAGTCAATGACCACATGGTACCAGGATTATACCAGTGGTGTTTTGGAAAAATCTGATGTATACGAGATCGAAACCTATGATACTAAGCGCAATACCAGCTTATTATTTGAGAATAATCCCTATATCCCTCTGTTACTGAAGGTTCCAAATAACCCATTAACCGAAAAGCACTATGATAAAGCAGGGCAACAATATGCCACGCTAACTCATACGTATACCTATGATAACCAAGGAAACCCGTTGACCCGCAAAACAGTGATCAAGGAAACGGGGATGGCAGATGAAATAAGTACTACTACATTTGAATATTAATATTCTGAAAATCAGTTAGTTATTGAGAAATAACCCTGTGTAAACCAAGCCTCGGTCAATAGATCGGGGCTTTTTATGTGATAAAAATCGGACATAAAAACCTGCAAACTCATGCATTTCACATGTTTGTGTGGTTGCAAAGCGGCATAAACGGGGATACTTTTGTCGGGTAATTTATAGAACATGAAAGCAGCGTTACAAAATTTAGTACTCTACTTGCTCTGTGCAGCAAGTGTTGTATTGGCTGCCCCCACCCATTCAACACTTCTTTCTCAACCCAGCAAAACAGAGGAGCCGAAGGTTTTTTCCAAACCTTCTTGTGTAAGAGAACGATCTTATTTCACACAGCAAAAAGAGGCCAAACCGGCAATGGTATCGGTTCTGGAAGGTTCAGCTCGTTTTGAGCTTTGGTAAGGTTTTGCAGGTTTTCGATATCCGAAAAACCCTTTGTTAGCACCTGATTACCCTTCTATTTTGATTATTTTTGCAGGGTGATACATATTTATCACCGTTTAAATGAACAGGTATGATCAAAACAGGTAATCCCGTCATCAGTATCTATACAGAAATGACTCCGAACCCGGAAACCATGAAGTTTGTGGCAAATAAGCTTTTATATCCAGGTAAGAGTATTGATTTTGCAGAAGAAAGTTTGGCGGGTCCATCACCATTGGCAAAGGAATTATTCAGCTTCCCATTTATCAAAAGTGTATTTATAGCCAGCAATTTTGTAACGCTTACTAAAACATCTGATACAGAAGATTGGCAGGATGTGATTCCTACCATCAAGGAATTTTTAAAAGAGTATCTCGAAAATGGCGGTGTGGTAGTGAATGAAGGAGAAGTTGCCAAGGTAAAACAAGAAGCAAGCAATACCGTGAGTGCCGACGATGATGACATTGTTAAGCGCGTAAAAGAGCTACTGGAAAACTATGTAAAGCCTGCTGTTGAAATGGACGGTGGCGCTATTCAATTCAAAAGTTATAATGATGGTGTAGTGAATCTGATGTTACAGGGTAGTTGTAGCGGATGTCCATCATCTATGATTACACTCAAAGCTGGTATAGAAGGAATGATGAAGCGAATGATTCCTGAGGTAAAAGAAGTGGTGGCCGAGGCCGAATAAATAATAAGATTGGTTTTTGAAGCGTTGTATTTCTTCAAATACAACGCTTTTTTTTGCAGTTAAATGCCTGACTTAGCGGTTATCATTGTGATATAATGGTTGCAAACTATATTTGCCCTTAGATCCAACCCCTGCAATAAACTAACATGGAAAGAGACGCGCTTGCACAACTGCTGCAACAAAACTATCTGCACATTATTGACCAAATACGAAATCTGAGTGATCGTGAATTGCTGTACGCCCCCAAAGACAAATGGAATGCGATACAACAATTGGACCATCTGATCAAAAGTGTAGCACCAGTAAATATGGCTATGGGCTTACCCAAATTTGTACTCAGTTGGAAATTTGGGATTGCCAACAGACCTTCCCGTAGCTATGAGGCACTTGTAGATCGATACCATATCAAACTACAAGCCGGTGGCAGAGCATCCGGAGCATTTATACCCCCTTTACAAATAGATCCGGTCAACAAAGAAGTATTATTGAAAAAACTTCAATCTATAGTACAACAACTGGTACGGAAAACACAGAAACAAAGTGAAGTATCACTCGACAGGTATATTTTACCACATCCATTGCTTGGCAAATTAACACTTCGGGAAATGCTGTATTTTACGGCTTATCATGCATCTCACCATGGCAAAAGTATTGAATACGGATTGGTTTCATTGAATTAGAAAGAACTACGATCTGTTAAAACATGCTAACAATAGCTGTTATGGTATGACCTTTGTTACTGTTCTACTATCATGAAAATCAGGTTCACCTTATTATTATTGCTACTCTCTTCTGTTGCTTTTACCCAGCGAATGATTTTTTATGTAGCTGATACCAAGGGCAATTGTTATGGCGTAGGGAAAGGACTGTGCCTACAAGTAAAAGAAAAACCCGATGAACCCTATGCATTATTTTACTCCGGTATTGAAGGATTTTCTTATGAAGAAGGCTATCATTATAAACTGGAAGTGATGCGTGTAAAAAAAGAACGTCCACCGGCAGATGGGAGTGCTTATAATTATTATCTGATCAATATCCTCAACAAAGAGCGGTCTAAAAATTATACCCTGAAAAATATTCCAATCCCTGATCAGCTTTCTTTTTCATTGGTGCGTATCAGTAAAAGTGGGAAGATGGAAATGATTGATAATATGCTTGTTCCTAATATTTCTTTTGATAAAAAAAATGGAAGGATATCCGGTAAAGCCGGTTGTAACCGTTACTTTGGTAAAGTAAGTTTTGATCAGCAACGCATTTTTATTTCAGGAGTTGGCTCTACTCAAATGGCCTGTACCGATATGGAAATAGAGTCGCTCTACCTCAAACATCTTACAGCAGTAAATCGCTACCAACTCTCCGGTAATAATCTTCAGTTATTCCGCGATCAGGAACTCTTATTGCAATTCATCATTCCTGAGAATTGATGGTATTCAAATCTGAATCTGTATTTTGCTCTTCAATATGAGCATACAGGAATTTATTGATCAGTTCATGGACGGCATTCGGCATACTTCTACACTTGAATTTGTGGCTGTATTAGCGGGTATTGGAAGCGTTTGGTTTAGTCGGAAAGAACATATTTTAGTATATCCTATTGGATTGGTAAACACACTGATCTATATCTATCTGAGTATTAAAGGACAATTATTCGGAGAAGCCAGTGTGAATGTTTATTATTCGGTAATGAGCATTTATGGATGGTTTCTTTGGACCAGAAAAGATGCAGTAAAAAAAGCATTTGTTTTACATATCACCAATAGCAACCGAAAAGAGTGGATACAACAATTATTATTTTTTGCTTTTTTCTATTGGTTATTGTTTGCACTCTTGAGTTGGCTACAGTCTGGTTTTGCACCGGAAGCCATTCCCTGGGCCGATGCTTTTGCCAGTGCTTCTGCTTATACAGGGATGTGGCTAATGGCCAGAAAAAAAACAGAAAGTTGGATCTGGTGGATCGCAACAAATATTACTTCTATTCCGTTGTATTTTGTGAAAGGCTATGTATTTACCAGTGTACAGTTTCTGATTTTGTTGATTCTCGCCATTGCAGGATTTGTAGAATGGAAAAAAAGAGCAAGCCTCATTAAATTATAAACCCCTGTGCAACTCCTTGCCAACCTCTGTGTAACCCTGTGGTGAATTTACCACAGAGTTACACAGAGGTTTACGC
>JACVCQ010000233.1 GCA_016741945.1 Chitinophagaceae bacterium | reverse complement strand
GCCATTAACTACGTGCAAAATCAAAGATCAAGAAATCAAAAAATCAAAGATACTTTATGTTCCGTACACATACTTGTGGAGAGTTAAGAACCGGTGATGCCGGAAAACAAGTGACCCTGGCCGGCTGGGTACAAACCGTTCGCAAATTTGGTGCAATCACTTTTGTGGATCTGCGTGATCGTTATGGTATTACTCAATTGCTGTTTGGGGAAGAACTCAATACTGAATTAGATACTCAGCCACTGGGCAGAGAATTTGTGATACAAGCTACAGGTACTGTTGCCGAAAGAAGTAATAAAAATCCCAATATCCCTACCGGAGATATTGAAATCCATATCAGCAGTTTTAAAATATTGAATAAAGCCGTAGTTCCTCCATTCACCATTCAAGATGATACAGATGGTGGTGATGACCTGCGTATGAAATATCGTTTCCTTGATCTTCGTCGTAATGCTGTTAAGAAAAATCTGGAGTTACGCTATGCCGTAAATCGTGCTGCTCGTAACTATTTGCATGAAAATCATTTCATGGATATCGAAACACCTTTTTTGATTAAGTCAACTCCGGAAGGAGCTAGAGATTTTGTGGTGCCATCGAGAATGAATCCGGGACAATTTTATGCTTTGCCACAATCGCCACAAACATTCAAGCAGTTATTGATGGTGAGTGGCTATGATCGATACTATCAGATTGTAAAATGTTTCAGAGATGAGGATTTGCGTGCAGATCGTCAGCCTGAATTTACACAGATAGATTGTGAAATGTCTTTTGTGGAACAAGAAGATATTCTCACCATGTTTGAAGGTATGATCAAAAGCATATTCAAAGAGGTGAAGAATATTGACTACACCGACAAGATTGAACGCATGACCTGGGAAGATGCGATGTGGACCTACGGTAATGATAAGCCCGATATCCGTTTTGGCATGCAGATCGCTAATTTGAAATCTGCTTTTCTCAAAGGTGGAAAAATCGTTGCAACGGGTGAACTGATCAATGGTGCAGGATTTGGTGTTTTTGATAATGCTGAAACTGTGTTGGCGATTGCAGTACCCGGCTGTAGTGAGTATACGCGTAAACAAACAGATGAATTAACAGAGTGGGTAAAGCGTCCACAAATAGGTATGCAGGGTTTGGTGTATATCAAGTGTAATGCGGATGGTACTTACAAGAGTAGTGTTGATAAATTTTATACAGAAGATAAATTGAAAGCCATTACAGATGCTGCCGGTGCAAAAGCGGGGGATCTTGTATTGATATTAGCGGGAAGAGAGGAAAGAACACGTAAAGCCATTAGTGAACTCAGACTTGAAATGGGTAAACGTTTGGGGCTGAGGAAAGAAGATGAGTTCCGATTATTATGGGTATTGGATTTCCCATTGTTTGAATATGATGAAGAAGGAAACAGATGGGTAGCACGTCACCATCCTTTTACTTCTCCGAAGCCTGATCAGATCAGTGTAATGATCAATAACAATCCGGTTATTGAGAACGCAGATAAATATTTAGAACATCCTTATTCAAATATCAAAGCCAACGCTTATGATATGGTTTTGAATGGAAATGAAATTGGAGGTGGTTCTATACGTATCTACCAGCGCGAATTACAGGAAAAAATGTTTGCAGCGCTGGGTATGAGTGAAGAAGAAGCTCAACATAAGTTTGGATTTTTGTTAGGCGCTTTTGAATATGGCGCTCCTCCGCATGGTGGTATTGCATTTGGTTTCGACAGACTTTGTGCAATTCTTGGAGGAAGTGAAAGTATTCGTGACTTTATTGCTTTCCCGAAAAATAATAGTGGAAGAGATGTTATGCTCGATGCACCAAGCAGCATTGATGCGCATCAGTTTGATGAATTGCAAATTAAATTGAATCTTAAGAATCAGTAAATTGTTTTAAGCCACAGATTCGTCTGCCTTAGGCAGATGCATCTGTGGCCTTACTATTAAACGAATATTACAGGATATTTTTCTTTTGCTTTTTCAGCAATTCTTGCGATCATTTCTTTTCTTGCTAAAAGCATAACAGTATACATCAAGAAGAAGAAAATACAAAAATAGTAATGGGCTAAATTCACCGTTTTTTCATTAGTGATTCCAAATACTCCCTGCTTTATAAAATCCGAACCAAATTGAAATATTAAAATGAGATAAATAAAACTGAAGTCAAAATATTGTGGATCCGTCATCAGTAATTTTTGACTTTGCTGTTTTCTAAATCTTTTTTGTAAAATTTCAACGTGTACAAACAAAGATAAAAGTACCCCTCCTATTACGATTAATATGTAAGGAAGAACAGAAATAGGCAATACTCTTTCCATCGTAATACAAACTATAACAAGCAGAAAAGTAAAGGCAATTTTTGGAAAAGTAAAATAAGACCAGAATAATTGTCTGCGCATTTTACCATATTGCTTACTCATTGCAGAGGTTTTTGAGTCAATAATTTCCTGTAACCCCAAACTTCCAAATGAAGTATGAACTTCTTCCAAAGCTTGCTTAAATGGCATATCAGGGTTTATTTTTCGCTTCTCTTCAATAGCAGTAGCCATATGATCTACAATTTCAATTTGTATATCATAATACAGTACTTTTTTTCTTTCACAATACTTATACAGTTCCGCTATTTCTTCTGTAGTCAGCATATTTAAACTGTTTTAGGTTGTAAAATCAATTGTAGACTTTCTAGGAATAAAGAGAGTTCGTTAACTGCTTTTTGCGTTTCTTTCTTACCAGACTTAGTCAGGCTATAATATTTGCGCATCCGGTTATCAACAGATTCCATTTCTGTATCTAAAATCCCTTCTTCTTCCAATCTGTGCAATAAAGGATATAAGGCCCCTTCTGTAATTTGCAATTCCCCCTTGGTCAATTCTTTCACATGTTGTGTGATTTGATAGCCATACATTTTCCCATTGTCTTTCAATAAAGAAAGAATAATGGGTTCCAAACAGCCTTTATACAATGATGACCTATTCATTAACTAAAAATAAAAGATAATCGGTATAATACCAAATTTTCTTAGGTATACGATTCGATAGTCTCCATTTTATATACATTTGCAACAACCAGATCATCATGAAGTCATTAACGATTTATCGAGTACTTACTTATATATTAATTCCAGTTGCCTGTTTTTTTGGATTGATGGGTTTTTTGATTTTGATTCCTGCTTTGGGTAATCCGCCCATGTGGTTCATGTTATTCATGTTTGCCAGTTTGGTCATTTATACATTCTCAAGTCTTAAATTCTTATCCAACGGAATTGATCGAAATACTCCCTGCAAACCCTCCCTGCGCGACTGGATTCGTGTGAATGCTTTTGTTAGTTTAGGCATGGGCGCTCTTTTCTTTTTAAACGCCGTAGGTATTTACATGCTTGGGCCGGTTGCTTTACAGGATTTTGTGGAACGTGCAATGGAGTCGCAGCCGAATTTGCCGGAGGGCATTGATTCCAGTCTTTTTGTTTCTATCATTAAAGGTGTAGCCGGTTTTATGCTGGTAGTCAGCATCCTTATTTTAGCACATGTAATCTTGACATTTAAAATGCTCAAGCAATTTGCACATATATTCCAAGGCTCTACTTTATCTTAATATTTCCGCTAATAGAAAATATCTTTTCTGTATTTTACGAAGGTGAACAGCCATATTCCATTGGCGGAAAGAATACGCCCTAAAACCTTGGATGATCTTGTCGGACAAGAACACTTGACCGGTAAAGGCAGTATTTTAAGAACGGCTATTGAAAATAAGCGAATCCCATCCATATTGTTTTGGGGGCCACCAGGTGTTGGTAAAACTACAATTGCCAATATCATTGCTCATAATTTACAAGCCCCTTATTTTCAATTAAGTGCTATCAGTAGTGGTGTGAAAGATGTGCGTGAAGTCATTGAGGAAGCCAAGCAAAGAATGGGAGCTATTTTATTCATCGATGAGATCCATCGCTTTAATAAAGGTCAGCAAGATGCTTTATTAGGTGCTGTTGAAAAAGGTATCATCACTTTAATTGGTGCTACTACTGAAAACCCATCTTTTGAAGTGAATAGCGCTTTGTTGAGCAGGTGTCAGGTATATGTATTGAAATCATTACAAGATGATGATTTGATTCGCTTGTTACAACATGCTTTACAA
Source organism: Chitinophagaceae bacterium (assembly GCA_016741945.1). GTDB lineage: Bacteria > Bacteroidota > Bacteroidia > Chitinophagales > Chitinophagaceae > Sediminibacterium. The sequence goes on along the minus strand of JACVCQ010000233.1, from coordinate 826 downwards.
AAAGACCCAATACTTCAAAATTTTACAGTAACCATTCAAGAAACTACTGCACTGATCAATATATCCGGAGGAGATGCCAGAAAACTCTTGAATTTATTTGAATTAGTCATTAGTACAGAAGCCAACAAAACTGCACAGAAAGAGATCGTAATAACTGATGCATTGGTGATGCAAGTAGCGCAAAAGAAAGTGGCTTTATATGATAAGCAAGGTGAACAGCATTATGATATCATTTCTGCTTTTATCAAAAGTATGCGCGGTAGCGATCCGAACGCTGCTGTGTATTGGCTGGCAAGAATGATTGAGGGCGGCGAAGATGTAAAATTCATTGCACGCAGAATGGTCATTTTTGCCAGTGAAGATATTGGCAATGCCAATCCCAATGCTTTACTCTTGGCCAATACCACTTTTGATGCAGTCAACAAGATCGGCTATCCGGAAAGTAGGATCATCTTATCGCAATGTGCTACCTATCTCGCATCTTCTGCAAAAAGTAATGCAGCCTATGTAGCTATTAATGATGCTTTATCAACCGTTAACAAGTTTGGCGATTTGCCTGTTCCCATGCATATTAGAAATGCACCTACACCATTGATGAAAAATATGGATTATGGTAAAGGCTATCAGTACTCACATATGGGCGAAGGGAATTTTATTCCACAAGAATACTTACCGGAAAAAATTGCGGGAACAAAATTTTATGAACCCGGAAATAATGCCCGTGAGCAGGAACTAAGGAAATTTTTGAAAGACCGTTGGAAAGATAAATACAATTACTAAGCTGTTCACCTTTCAACGGAAGGCTTTTACCGACTTATCTATAGAA
>JACVCQ010000232.1 GCA_016741945.1 Chitinophagaceae bacterium | reverse complement strand
ATTCATCCCTCTTACCAGGATAAGGTACTGTTTGTAGTTTAGTCCAAGTAGATGATTCAGATTGACAATACCCCTCTAACATTATAATAGAAAGAGAAAAAGCAAGAATAAATATTTTCATTGGTTTAGTTTTGATAAGATGATTTAGCCTTATAGCTAAGTCAAGATGACTGTGTTTGTAACAAAAAAGTGAATGGAATTACAGATAAGTTCAAATTTTTGGGAAATTCCCAAAATCTCCTCGCCATTGTTGATCGCCTGACCAACAACCCTCAATACTGCCCGGTCCCCAATAACACTAATGTACAAGCTTCCATCGCTTGAATGCCATTGGATGTTGCCAATTTTTCTAACTCATCATTTTCTGCTCCCGGATTGAAAATGATACGCTTGGGTTTCAACGAAAAGATATAATCGTAATACTGTTGCTGTAGTTGTGGATTGAGATAGAGTGTTACAGTATCAATGTCTTTTTCATCCGGTCTTTCTGTGGTTATAACAATATCCCTAATCGCGCCTTTTTTATTTCCGATGGCTACCACCGGATGTCCATAGGCACGTAATTTATTCACCGCCAGATAACTATAGCGTGATGGATTCTCCGAAGCGCCCAATACCAATGTTTTCTTACTCATACTTGTTCTTTTTGATAATACCGATAGATCTTTCTCCAATAACGAATGGCCAATACATCAATCGTGAGAAAATAAATAGCTAATACATACACCACATACGCTTTCCTGTTATCCAATGGTATCTTCAACATACCAAATGATGCCATGATAAAAAACAAAACTCCTAAAATGATTCCCATCAACAAGTTGGTTCTAAAAAAACGACTATCCGTATCATTTGCCTGTAAGAGATTCAATAAACAACTCACCAATTGCCAGATACCAATGATCATGAGTCCAAGTCCATGAACCAAGATCAACATATAGAAATCACTTTTTTTAAGTGCTTCCGGAAAAAAATATACAAAAGGTACCCATGAGATGATCCATACTGCTGCCTGTCCGAAAATATCCGCCTTTTGTAAAATAGATCCTTGCATACTGTTGCTGTTTCTACTATTAAAGATACGATAACAGGTAAAGCATATGATGGTTTAATTGGCTATGAGCCATGAGCTTCGAGCCGTGAGCTGTGAGCAAATCATATGATTTTTGTACCCTAATCAAAAGCTCATGGCTCACAGCTCGTAGCTCTCAGCTTTCTCATTTTACACAAGCTACCAAGTATTCAGATCCATTTACAGTTTGTAACTTTCCGGCATGAAGAAATTAGTTGTTTGTTTACTGATACTAGCGTTTGCTAGTGCTAACGCACAAATCAAATCCTTTCGTTTTGCTTTTATTTCCGATACCCATATCGGTTCTCCGAATGGCAGTGCTGAAGAAGACCTAAGAAGAACAGTAGTTGATATTAACCAGATGACCGATATCGCTTTTGTGATACTTACCGGCGATATCACTGAGCTGGGTACCACCGAAGAAATCAAAAAGGCAAAGACCATATTAAGTGAATTGAAAGTACCCTATTACATTATTCCCGGCAATCATGATACCGGCTGGAGTGAAACCGGGGGCGTTGCTTTTACTCAGATATTCGGCTATGATAAATTCATTTTTGAACACAATGGTATTACTTTTATCGGCTGTGCGTCTGGACCGTATGTGCGCATGAGTGATGGACATATTCCCCGCGATGCTGTGAATTGGCTGGATAGAGAATTGAAGAAGCTAAAAAATGATCAACCCATCGTTTTTCTAAACCATTATCCATTGGATAATGGACTGGATAATTGGTACGAAGCCATCGACAGACTGAAGAAAAAAAATACCATCGCCGCACTTTGTGGTCATGGTCATGCGAATAAAGCCATGAATTTTGAAGGAATTCCAGCGGTGATGGGTCGGTCTAATCTGAGAGCTAAAGCTGAGATCGGGGGGTATAATTTGGTGGATGTGCGTGCTGACTCTATGATCTTTTCAGAACGCAGACCCGGATTGGAAACCCGTGCTTCCTGGACGGGCATTCGGATCACAAAGCAGGATTATCAGACGAGTCCTGCAAGCATGCGTCCTTCGTATGCGGTAAATGATAGTTTTCCGAATGTACAGGTCAAATGGGTGCATCACTCTCCTGCCAATGTTATTTCTACACCCGCAACCGATGGTAAACTGGTAATTTTTGGAAACAGCATGGGTACTATCACCGCTGTAGATAAGGTTACCGGAAAGCAGAAATGGAAATTTCAAACCCAAGGTTCTGTTTTTTCCTCTCCTGCTATTGCAGGAAAGCAAGTGATCATGGGTTCTGGAGACGGATGGGTTTATTGTTTACAAACCAATACTGGAAAACTGATCTGGAAATATCAAACAGGTGCTGCGGTTTTAGGATCTCCGCTTATTGAAAATAATAAGGTATATATCGGCGCCAGTGACCACTATTTCAGGGCTCTGGAACTTACTACAGGTAAAGAAATCTGGCGTTTTGGAGGATTGAATGGTCCGGTCATGAGTAAGCCGGTGATGGAAGGGGAGAAAATCATATTTGGCGCTTGGGATAGGAATCTTTATGCTTTGAATAAAAACAATGGTCAACTCATTTGGCAATGGAGCAACGGTTCTACTGTACTAAATTTCTCCCCGGCAGCTTGTATTCCTGTGATTGCGGATGATGTGGTGTATGTAGTAGCTCCTGATCGCTATATCAGTGCCATTGATCTTGAAACAGGGAAAACTTTATGGAGAAACAATGAAGCCACTGTCAGAGAATCAATAGGTATATCAGCGGATGGAAAATATGTGTATGGTAAAACCATGAATGATATCATCGTGGCATTCCCAACATCAAGGGAGAAACAGTCTGTTGCATGGAAAGTTAATTGTGGCTTTGGTTATGAGCATGTGCCATCCATGTTGATCGAAAAAGACCAAACCGTTGTTTTTGGAACGAAAAGTGGAAGGGTATATGCAATTGATCCGATCAAACAAGAGAAAAAATGGGTGTATAAGATCGATAATTCAATGGTGAATACCGTAAATATGATCAATGGCAAGCAGATCATTGCAGCCACCATGGATGGCAAAGTAACCCTACTGGAAGTAAAGGAATAGCAATGTGTATAGCCCGTTAACATTTTTTGAAAGAACTAATACTTTGAATTCACAAATTATTTTCTAACTTTCCTATCTCATCATTTACAACAACAAACTAACCATCATGGCAAAAGCTAAAAAGAAAGCCGCTAAAAAACCCGCAGCGAAGAAAGCTCCTGCAAAAAAGGCTGTAAAGAAAGCCGCTAAGAAAGCTGTTAAAAAAGCTGCTAAGAAAAAAGCACCTGCTAAAAAAGCTGCTCCTAAAAAGAAAGCTGCTGTTAAAAAAGCAGTGAAGAAAGCCGCTGCAAAAAAACCGGCTGCTAAGAAAAAAGCATCTGCAAAAAAAGCCGCTCCTAAAAAGAAGGTAGCTAAAAAAGCTCCGGCCAAAAAAGCACCTGCTAAGAAAGCTGCTCCTAAAAAAGCCGCTGCGAAAAAGCCAGCTGCTAAGAAAAAAACAGCTCCGAAAAAAGTGAGCAAACCCGGACCTGAAGCGGCTCCTGCTCCGGCACCAGCCCCTACGCCAGTTGATACACCGGCTCCAAGCAATCCGGAAATTCCATTCAACGCTTAATCGCGATTGAAACCAACTTTCTAATGATCCTGTTACCGTTTTCGGTAACAGGATTTTTTATGACTGTTTTCTGAAGCCACTCCGTTTTTTAAAATATCTTTATTGATATTCATTTTCATCACCAAAACTTGCTTTCATGCGTACAATGCTTTGGGTTTGTTGTTGTTTGTTGTTTTTACAAACACAATCACAAACCGCCTCTCCTAAAATCGCTGAGAAAACTAAAAATATGAAACGGTATGATGGTTATTTCACTTATTGGTGGGATGCCAATACCGGTAAAATATGGTTACAGGTAGATAAATTGAATCAGGAATTTCTCTACGTCAATTCTTTACCTGCCGGATTAGGATCGAATGATATTGGTTTAGATCGTGGACAATTGGGCAGTACCCGAATTGTTTTCTTTCATAAGATTGGAAAAAAATTATTGATGATTCAACCCAACTATCGTTACAGGGCCAACTCATCAGACGAGAAAGAAAGAAAAGCAGTACAAGAATCATTTGCACAGTCGGCCATTGCAGGTTTCACCATTGATGAAGATGAGGGCGATAAAGTATTAGTAGATGCTACTTCCTTCCTTTTAAGAGATGCACATGGTATTGCTGATCGTATCCGTGGAATGCGTCAGGGTTCTTATACCTTCAATGAATCACGCTCTGCAATCTATTTACCCAATACCCGCAATTTCCCTTTAAATAGTGAGTTTGAAGCCATTATTACATTTTCCGGAGGCAGTGATGCCGGTAGATATGTGAATGCCGTAACCCCTTCTTCCGAAGCTATTACGGTTCGCATGCATCATTCATTTGTTCAGTTACCGAACAATCAATATAAGCCTCGCAAGTACGATATACGTAGCGGATATTTTGGTATTAGCTATTTTGATTTCAGTAGTCCATTCACTGAACCCATTGAACAGATGTTCATTGCCCGTCACCGACTGGAAAAGAAAGATCCTACCGCTGCCATCAGTGATCCCGTGGAACCTATTGTGTATTACTTGGACAATGGTACCCCCGAGCCTATTCGCTCAGCATTATTGGAAGGCGGTCGTTGGTGGAATCAGGCTTTCGAAGCTGCAGGATATCGAAACGCATTCATTGTAAAAATTTTACCTGATGATGCAGACCCCATGGATATCCGTTATAACATGATCAATTGGGTACACCGTTCTACCAGAGGATGGAGTTATGGTGCATCTGTTACCGATCCACGGACCGGTGAAATTATCAAAGGGCAAGTTACACTTGGCTCTTTACGTGTACGCCAGGATCATCTGATTTT
>JACVCQ010000231.1 GCA_016741945.1 Chitinophagaceae bacterium | reverse complement strand
ACAGTACGCAGGTCTTCCAGTGTACCAAAACGTATATCTACTTTTCTAAAATCAGATACCGCATAACCGCCATCACTTTCCCCTGCCGGACTTTCAAACACAGGCATGAGATGTAAAAAGTTCACACCTAGTGATTCGAGATAGGATAGTTTTTCCGGCAATTGTTGCAGTGTACCACAAAAGCGATCTACATACAAACTCATTCCGGCAATTTCATTACTTAAAAACCACGCACCCTTTGATGCTTTATCCAAATCTCTTTTCCGCAAAGCAGCAGAACGTTGTTGATGATTATGAATGAGTGTCAATAATAATTTTTCAAATAATGCATCTGCCATCAAATGATTACTGTACAAGGACTGATACAAACTATCAATAGCAGCAGCATTCGAACACAAGCGTGTATAAAAAAGTAAGTCATCACCCGACATGGAAAGGTTTTCCTGGGTGCAAATGCGGGAGATGCGTTGGTGAAGATTGAATTGGTACATATTAGCTGCGAGCTTCGAGCTGTGAGCCACGAGCTCTTTTTATTATTTTTAAATTATTTCTTATTCGCGTTTCTAGCTACGAGCCACGAGCTTCGAGCTTTTTATTTTGGTTGATACCTTTATTTTCTTTGCTCATAGCTCGTGGCTCGTAGCTCACAGCCCAAGCCTTCGGCTTACGAAAATATACTACTACTCAAATGCCTAAACGCTTCCATCGCCCCGAGGTACTCGCAGGTTCGGGCGCCGGCTTTGTTGGCATTTTGGATGATTTGTTTCCATGATTGATGTGATAACTGTAGGATACTGCTTAAGTCTCTTTCACGTAACTGATACAATACCGCACCTACAAATGCATCACCTGCACCGGTAGTATCTACCGGTTGAACAGGAATGCTGGGAATGATCTCAGTTTTACCTTTCAATCCAAGTAAGGTTCCTTCTTTTCCTAAAGTGATGGTGAATACGGCATTGGTTTTATCTAACAATATTTGAGCAGCATCAGTTACTGAATGGGTATTTGTTATCAGCATGGCTTCTTCATCACTCAGTTTGAAAAAGTGACAGGATTGTAAGAAATTCCAAGACTGATCGATAAAAGTTTGTGTTTCGTTGGGAAACAACAGGTGGCGATAATTTGGATCAAAGCTGATGAAGATATTATCTTGCATCAATGCTTTTTGTAACATACCCTGATAGGCAGCTTGTAAAGGTCCGGGAAGAAAACCCGTGGCTGAGCCAAAGTGAATGATATTGACTTCATCCAATGGAATGGCATCTGTTTCTTCTCTACTCAGTTGTCCATCTGCTCCGCGATTGAATACAAAATCACGTTCACCGTCTTCCATCAAGGATACAAATGCAAAAGTTGTAAAGGCGTTGGCATCTTGTAACATCCATCGGGTAGAGACGCCGAATTCCTGCATCACATCAATGAGTTGTTTGCCAAAAGGGTCATTGCCCACTTTTGCAGCCAGTTCAACATTACCTCCTAAAGCAGCAATGGCAGCTGCAACATTGGTAGGAGCCCCACCCGGCTTCTTTAAAAAATGCTGTCCCTTAGACAAAGAACTGCCCTTATCCGTGCAGATCATGTCGATCAATGCTTCTCCAATACAAAGTATTTTCATGTTGTGAATTGTCAATTGTGAATGGTCAATTGTGAATGGTCAATTGTGAATTATAAGCTTGATTATCTTCCATTCACAATTGACCATTCACAATTCACACCTCAATGTCCACTTCCCATCGCAGCCTCTATTTCTTCTTCTGTTTTCTCAACCCGCATACGCATGGTAGCAACTGCAGCAATGAGAAGAAGCGCACCTGCAAACAGAATGGCGTTGGCAGGTGCGCTTCCTAAGAAATATTTATAGATATATCCGAAGGAAAGTGTTTGAATAATCATCGGTACTACAATCATCATATTAATGATACCCATATACACGCCATATTTTTCTTTGGGGATACTGCCCACTACCATGATATATGGCACCCCCATCATACTCGCCCAGGCGATACCAAAACCGATCATGGGAATAAAGAGTAAATATTTATCCTGAATAAAAGGTAAAATAAAGAGTGCCAACGAAGCCATGGCCAAACAGATCACATGCACTTTTTTAGCACCAAACTTTTTAGCCATCCATACCAATCCGAATGCGGATAAAAAAGTTACAATGTTGTAAAAGCCATTCACGAGACCAGTCCAACCTACTGCTTCTTCATACAGTTTAGAGTTTTCTTCAGAGCTGGTATTCCATACGGAACGGGCAATGCTATGCGAAATAAATTGCCAATAACAAAACATAGCATACCATTGAAATAAATACACCAATGCCAGTTGCCACAAGGTTTTGGGCATATGGGCAATGGAAGAAAATATTTCTTTGAAGGGTGTGAGAAAACTTTTGTGTTCAGCCCGTAATGCAGCGAGTTCTTCTGCTGTGGGAGGTATTTCAGGTGTTTTAATCACCGACCATGCTACCGATACGATGGAACATACAGCCCCAACAAAGAATGAACTATATACCCAGTAAGGAATACCGCTTTGTCCATCAGAAGTGGTAGACTCTCCCGTAATTACTTTTTGGAAAAAGAATAAGGATAAGTTAGCTAGCGTAATACCGAGTCCGGTAAAAAAACTTTGTGTGAGAAAACCAAGTGCTCGTTGACTGGCAGGTAATTTATCGGCGATGAAAGCTCGATAAGGTTCCATCGCCGTATTGTTGGCTGCATCCAGAATCCAAAGCAAACCCACAGCCATCCATAAAGCGCGACTAAAAGGAAATGCAAATAAACATAGGCTACAGAAAATGGCACCAATCAAAAAGTAGGGTTTACGACGTCCCCAGCGAGGATGCCAGGTTTTATCACTCAATGCACCGATGATGGGCTGAATGAGTAAGCCTGTCATGGGCCCGGCGAGATTTAAAAGCGGTAAATCCTCAGGTTTAGCGTGTAAAAAACTATAGAGTGGGTTGACAGCGGTTTGTTGCAATCCAAAACTGTATTGGATACCAAAGAACCCGACATTCATATTAATGATCTGCCAGAAACTCAAACGGGGATTAGTAATGTGCATGGCAAGAAGTGGGTTAGACTTGTAAATTAACTGCTTTCAGTGAGCTGTACTAGTGTTGGAGGCAAGTATTTTTTCCGAAAACGATTGCGATGAGAATGATGAACAGAGGAATAGTCAATAATGAGGGGTAGGATGGGACGCTGATTTTTTCCATCGGAATCCTTTGGATATGATTGATTATGATAGTAGTATTCAATCAGTGTAAATCATAATCAATCATAAAAAATCCGCGTCCCCTAAAAGCTATGAAATTATTATAGCTCTTGTATATGTGCATTACTTTGTGACAAAAAGAATCCTATTTTAATAGTACAATTTTGCCCTTTGCTTTTTTACTTTCATAGTATTGATGTGCTAAACCCACTTCAGTAAACCTGAAGCTTTTCTCATCCACTAAGACAGTTAATTTTTTTTCATCTAACCAAGAAGCATATTTTGAAAGTATTTGTCCATACTTTTCTTTATTGATATTGGTGAATAGGGGAATGAGCATCGCAATAAAATGTAAGCTGACTCCTTTCATTTGAGCACTTGTAAGATCAGCATTGATGTAAGCGAATGTATTGATTACTTTACCGCCTACTTTAACAGCTTCAAGTGCATTTGGGAAATTTTGTAGACCAACCGTATCAACTACTATATCAAATCCTAGGTCGTTTGTAAACTCATGTACATATTCTTGTACTGCTTTCTCTGAAAAAATAATTGTTCCATCTGCTCCCAGTTTACTGGCGATATCTGCCTGCTCTTTGCTAACAACAACAGCAAATACTTTAGCACCTAATAATTTTGCTAACTGTAAGGCTATATGTCCAACGCCGCCAGTTGCGCCGTATATCAATACTGTTTGGTCTTTCTCAACACCAGCTTTCTCCAAAATCGCCTCGTAAGCAGTGATTCCCACCAATGGCAAAGCGCCTAGTTCTGCGAAAGAAGAGGAGTCAGGAGCGGATGCAAAAAAACGTTCATCTGCAGTGATAAAATCAGATAAGGCACCTGCATATCCTTTAATTCCTCCGATAAACCCTAATACTTTATCACCCTTTTTAAATCTGCTTACATTTTTACCAATCCCTGTAACAATACCTGCAACATCACCATGTAAAATAGCAGGAAACTCAGGCGCAATAAAACCCAAATCTCCATTGCGTATTTTAGTATCTAAATCATTCACAGAACTTGCAAATACCTGAACCTGAATTTCATGTTCTTGAGGATTAGGTATCTGCAAATCATTTCTTTCTTGAAATACTTCTAAGGCTTTGCCAAATTCATTGATTACTTGTGCTTTCATTGTATAGTTTTAATAGTTACTTTTAAGAACTTAAAAGTATAAAGTAACTATAACGCAAAAAATAAGGTACAGGAGCATTACTAAGTATCATGCGTGTAACTAAAACTGATATTCAAATGAATAAGGACGAAAAAAAAATTAAAATAATTTTTGAAGGGGCTAAAAAAGCCAGGCAATCCTTTTGTCCCATACGCGATATTATTGAGCGCGTGAACGATAAGTGGAGTATGTTAACCATACTTGCATTAGGTGGATATGGTAAACAGCGATTCAATGCGATTCGAAAATTGATTCCTGATATTTCTCAGCGTATGTTGACAGTAACCCTCCGTAATCTTGAGAACGACGGATTAATTACTCGGCAAGTCTTCGCAGAAGTTCCCCCAAGAGTTGAATATGCATTAACCGATTTAGGTGATAGTTTAATGAACCAGCTATTGATTTTCGCAGACTGGGCGAATACTAATTCAGATAAAATTTTAAAAAAGCGGAAAAGATGTTGAAGAAGTAGTGCCGACTTTTTATAAAATCGTTTATGTTAGTAGCATCCAATACGCATAAATCATCATGTTCAAATTTTTAAGGGCTCCTGGGTTACAAATCTGCGGTAGGTAAAA
>JACVCQ010000230.1 GCA_016741945.1 Chitinophagaceae bacterium | reverse complement strand
TATTTAGCAGATAGTCTGCTTTCTACTTTCATGCTATCATCATAGAACTCAACGAACAAGGAATTGGGAAATTCTGTTTTTCTGGCACTGTCACCTTGATAGCGTAATAATAAAGGGGCGGTTAACTTAGCTCCAATTTTTCCATTTTGGCTTAAATAACTTTCGATATTTTTTCCTTCATCAATACCGGGAAGTTTTTTTCCGAAAGCTTTTACATCGTTTACATCATTTTCGCAGGCCAATAAAAAAACACAGCCCAATAAACAGGCTGTGAGTAGGTATTTAATATGTTGATGATAATTAATCATATCTGCGTTTCTGGAACCAAACATCAGTTAAGCTGATACCTAATGTAAACTGAGCATAACTCTCGGTAATATTATTTACTCCAGAACCACGCTTCCCAAATTGTAAAGCGGTATTCAAAATAGTAAACTGACGATCATAATTATTCCATTTTTTAATGGGGAATCCGGCACCCAATGAAAAGCCAGTAGTTCTAAGACCGTTCCCGTCTGGGTTGATATAATCTTTACCAATAAAAGCACCAATTCGATAATTCACGTTACTCCAATAATTTCTACCATTTAATGGATCAGGAGCTAATTGAGCACCGAATTTTAATTGCCAGCTATTTACTAATTGATCAGGCTGATTATAAAAACGGTACCTGCTCCATTGTGTGGAGGTATACTCTGCACCAATAGACCACATTTCGAAAGTACCCCGATTATTACTGGATGTTTTATGAAAAGTAATACCAGCCGCATAAGTTGACGGAAGAACAATAGTGCCTCTGATATTATTAAGAATTGATACTGTATCAATCGTAATATCACCGGCTACAGATTCAGTATAAGTTTCTCTTTTCTGATCTTGCGAAGCAGACATATTTTGATTCAGACTATAAGTACCCCCTAATCTTAGAAAATAGTTATTGGTAACATTTGTTTTCTGATCAACTTGTTTTTTTAGTAAGAACTCATATTGAAAGCCTGTATTTAAAAAAACTTTATTGAAAGTGGTAATGGTAGAAGAGTTTGATTGGAAAAAGAAAGCAGTATCATTGAGGAAAATCTTTTTAGTAGATATTTCCCTTCTTCCGAAATTAAAACCGGTATTAAAACCTATACTGAGGTTTTTCCATTTTTTACCAAGCCCTATAAAAGCCTGATTCAATCCTCCTGATCCTTCATAAATGGTAGCGAGACTATCACCTGCAACTCTTTCTCTGCTCACAACGGAGTAGTTGATGCGCGTAACGGGTCGGATGCCAAATGCCATACCCAAGCCTTTGGTTCTCTTCAATGGTATGCCTACCGCAACATAGGAAGGGTAGAAATTATTAGACCTGAATTTACCGGATGGATTTTCACTTCTCAGATTTCTGGTATCAATAGTTAACCCTAAATCGTAGGATACCATGAAATAATTAGAATAAGTTGCAGGGTTCATAAAATTCACCGCCTGCCCAACGTTATTGTTAATACCATCAGAATAGGCAGCACTTAATCCACCCATTGCACGATTGATTGCGTGTAAGCTATTGAAACTTTCCCCCAATCCATAACGCGTAAAGGGTGAATTCTCCTGAGCATTCATTTGAAACAGGGTAAATCCAATGATCAGAATGGTTAAGCTAAACCTCAGTAATGTTGTACTCACAAATCGCATACAGGCCTTTAAAAATTAGATAAGGGTCGGCAAATATCCTGTTTTTTAGATGTGGTACAAAAAAAGCCATATCACCCCCGGTTAATAGCACGTTAAAGTTGTTGAATTTCAATGCATAAGCGTCAATAATTCCATCAATTTCCTTAGCCATTCCCATGATGACACCGCTCTGGAGGTTGGTTTTGGTGTCAAAACCGATCAATGGGAAGTGATGATCAGGCTCAACCATAGGCAATAAGGCGGTTTGTTCATGCATAGCCCTGAAACGCATAGTCATACCCGGCGAAATGCTTCCGCCCAGAAATTCATGTGATTTATTGATATAATTATATGTAATACAGGTACCCAATCCAATAGCCAAGTTATGCGCATTCGGGAAAAGGTCTACGGCCGCTGCACAAATGGCTAATCTGTCAGCACCAATTGTTTCCGGCTTACCTACCGGTGTGGTGAAAGGTAGTTTACTGGTATGTCCGAGTTTATGAAACTGCGTTTTCTCAGAAAGTAATGTTTCCAGTTCAATATTATGGTTGATAACAGATGAAAGAATTGCCTTTTGAGGTTGATACTGTTCTAAAATGGCTATTACGGTAGCAGTATCATCATTTTCTAAAACAAGCACTTCTTGGAGTTCTTTACCTGCAAATATGGCGCACTTAAGTCGGGTATTGCCAAAATCAAAACATAAGCTGGTATGCATAAGTGGGTTTATAGGTCAAAGTTAAAGCCTTTCAGTTCTCTAAAATGACCATTGAGTTGTATTCGTTCTTTTAAAGATTCCATTCCGGCAACAACAGGTAATACTTTTGATAAATGTTGTTTCAGGTATTCCAGACGTTGTGATTCATGCAGTAAACCCAACAATGTATATTCTTCTTCAAGCGAGAGTCCGGCATGGTGTGCCAGGTCATAACTGCAGAGTTCTTCATCAGGTTTCTTGAAATCTTTGCTAACCTGTATCAATTTATGCAGTTCTCGGATAGCAGTAATGACTTGTGTAGTCAATTTGCTGTTTTGTCTTTCATCATTATCCGGATAATGAACAATGGCACCACTATAAAGCTTTTCTGGAATTGTTTTTACAAGTTCCAACATTCTAAATACCTTTTCGCCACGTGTACGAATATCCATTTTACCATCTTCATGTACCTGTACTATTTCAGTGATGGTTACCAATGTACCCATTTCTGATACATTGTTTTTTAGTACAATAGGGATCCCAAAAGAACGATTTTCACCAAAACAATCCAGTATCAGTTGTTTATAACGCGGTTCAAAAATGTGGAGGTTTAATTGCTCCCCTGGGAAAACCACAATACCTAAGGGGAAAATGGGAATAAAGTTGGTCATAATATTTTAATACACTACGAAATAAGGGAAATACACATTACCTGACAAATAGCGTATAAAGATCATATCCCTATTTTCAGGAACACTTGTGTTTTGTTTTCTTCTATCCCCCATTTCATCTTTACTTTGTGGTATGAAGATATCAGGATTTACAATCATTAAGAATGCGGTTATGAATGATTATCCGATCGTAGAAGCGATCAGGTCTATTTTGCCGGTGGTAGATGAAATGATTGTATTGGTAGGAGATAGTGAAGATGAAACCATTGCTTTAATGCAATCAATCAACGATCCAAAGATCAAAATTCATCACTCAGTTTGGGATAAGCATTTACGTACTGGTGGTACAGTATTAGCTGTTGAAACCAATAAAGCTTTTCAATTAATTGATCCGGAAAGTGATTGGGCATTTTATATACAAGGTGATGAAGTGGTACACGAGCAATACCATAACAGTATTCGTAATGCCTGTTTGCAATACAAAGAAGATAAACGTGTGGAAGGTTTAGTATTTAAATACCTGCATTTTTATGGAACCTATGATTATGTGGGTGATAGTAGAAAATGGTATGATCATGAAGTAAGGATCATACGTAATGATAAAAAGATTAGTTCCTATAAGGATGCGCAAGGCTTTAGAGTAGGGGAGAGAAAACTATGGGTGAAACCTGTTGATGCATATGTGTATCATTATGGATGGGTGAAGAGTCCTGAATTGATGAAGAAAAAACAAAAGAATGTGAGTAAGTTTTGGATTGATCAGGAAAACCTTGATGAGATATTAGCACAAATGCCTGATTTTTTTAACTATGATGATTTTGATTCACTCGAAAAATTCAAAGGCACACATCCTTTAGTCATACAAGAAAGAATTGAAAGACAAAACTGGAAGTTAGATCTAGATATTTCGAAGAAGAAATTTTCTTTGAAAGATCGGTTATTATATTATTTCGAGAAAGCGACCGGTATCAGACCCTTTGACTTTAGAAATTACCGACTACTCAAATAAAGCATTTTTTCGGATTAATTTATCATCAATATCAGGTTTTGTAAAATTGTATAACCACAATAAACCAATTCCCCATACATGCAGCCAAACACCATACTGATAAGCTAGATTAACTTCTACTAAACAGCTAATTGCAACGGCTACCGCACCTATGATAAGACCTATATTTTTTTGCTGAAAGCCGATCAGCACAGGGAAAAACAGCCATAGCGTAAACAATAACATACCAAAACTTCCTGAACCAATCCACCAATACAGCCATTGGTTAAAGGGCCATCCAAAAGAAGTAGCATATCCTGGGTACAACACTTTAAAACGCTTTTGCATACTGGGTGCAATATCAGACCATCCAATATTGGTATTACCTGTTTGTATCAGATTCCAACCGGTTTTATTAAGACTGTACCTTGTTGCATCAGATAAGTTAGCATTGAAAGTATGGGAGCTGATCTGCCCCCAGTCGTAAAAACTATAAGCTATTTTTTGTTGGATGCTGGGAAAAATAAACCAAGCTGTTATTAGAATCAATATCGTGGCTATAGAATAAAGAATCAAAGCCCGTATTTTTTGTTTTGCTTGGGTAAGTAGATAGTGTAAAAATAATGCAAAAGACATCAATAGTAACGATGCCCAACCGGTACGAACGGATAGAAAAAGAATACTGGTGATAAGGAAAAATAGTAATAGGGTAATATACTTATGCTGTTTTCTAATATACCATGCAAATAATGCAGCAAATGATAAAAATATAGAGAATCGAATATGGTCATTGTCCATAAAAACCGGCAATGATTGCCCGCTACCGTATTGATACAAAGAGAGTTTGGTATTTGCCAAATAAAAAAATAAAGGTTTACTAATGGATAAGCAGGCTGTTATTATCCAAATAAATAGGATCGTTTTTAATACATTAGGCTTATTGCGTAAGCAGAACAATGCGATCGTAATGATTGGATAAACAG
>JACVCQ010000229.1 GCA_016741945.1 Chitinophagaceae bacterium | reverse complement strand
AATATACAGGTAATAAAGAAAATAGAAAGCCTATAGTCTTAAGAATTTTTAAGCATTTACAAAGAAGTAGAGGGCTCCGATCACTTCTTTTGGACTTTCTTTTCTATTACTCTCCAACAAACAAAAGGGAGGTTAATTTTGTAGCTTCACCTTATATTGTAAAAAAATAAGTATGCAATCTGATATAAAATGTCCGAATTGTGGACATGAGTTTGATATAGAAAACGTGTTATCTGCCGAATTAGAACAGAAGTACCAAAAGGAATTTCAGGAAAAACTCAATTCTTCATTACAAAACATCGAGGAAGAGAAGAAACGTCTTGCAGAAGAGCAAAAACAATTTGAAGAAAAGAGAAAAAGAGAAAATGAAATTTTTGCTCAGAAATTGGCTCAGGAAAAACTTAGAATTACTACAGAAGTACAAGAAACAGTGAAAAAAGATATTGCAAATGAATATGAAAACAGATTAAAACTATTACAAGAGTCAGACAAAGAAAAAGAAGAAAAACTTAAAGAAGCCCGAAAAAAGGAATTGGAATTTTTGCAAAAAGAACAGGCACTCAAAACCAAAGAAGAAGAATTAGAGCTTTCAGTACAAAGACAACTGATCGAAGAAAGAGAAAAACTCAAAGAACAACTCTCAAAAGAAGAGGCAGAGAAACTGAGTATCAAAGAACAGGAATACCAGCTTCGCATGAAGGAGATGGAAAAGCAGATTGAGGACCAGAAAAAGCTGGTGGAAGAAATGCGTCGTAAATCTGAGCAAGGAAGTATGCAATTACAAGGTGAGGTACAGGAACTGATGTTGGAATCCTTATTGCAAACCACTTTCCCTTTTGATAAGATTGAAGAAGTAGGCAAAGGTGTTCGTGGAGCAGATTGTATTCAAACAGTGAGAAATCAATTCGGCAATGAAGCGGGTAAGATCATCTATGAGAGTAAACGCACGAAAGATTTCGCCAACGACTGGATCGAGAAATTAAAAACCGATATGCGCAATCTGGGTGCCGATGTTGCCGTGATTGTAACGCAAACACTACCCAAAGACATGGATCGCTTCGGAGAAAAAGATGGTGTATACATCTGTACATTCAATGAAGTAAGAAGTGTAGCCCTCTTGTTGAGAAATGCTTTACTAAAAATTGCTGACGCAAAAAAAAGCCAGGAGAACAAAGGCGATAAAATGGTGATGCTCTACGACTACCTCATTGGTTCTGAATTCAGTGAACAGTGGAAAGCCATCCGAGAAGGTTTTATGACCATGAAACTGAGCATCCAAAAAGAAAGAGATGCAATGGAAAAACTTTGGAAAGCCAGAGAAAAGCAGTTGGAAAAAGTATTACTCAATGCTGCGCATATCAAAGGTTCTATTGAAGGTATTGCCGGTGCTGATGCAGTGAATCTTAATTTATTGGAAGACAATGATCCATTGATCCTTGAGTAACTTATTCGGACATATCAGCAAAACAGGAGAAGCAGAAAAACCCTCCAAAAAGAAACCCATCTTTCCCGTCAATGATGAATTGAGACGATACCTCACGCAATACAGCAGAGAAGTAAAACTGCCGGTTAGTTATCGAGACTTACAACGATATACCTACTCTGTTCCATTAAAAGACCGACAAGGCAATGATACTTCATGGGAGAAGGTTTCTTATGATATGCATGAATGGAATCATCTACGTGAAAACCTGGTTCGTATCTATGCCATTCTGAAAACGGAAGGTGATATGAGCTATATCAATCACCTGGATGTAGCCAGAATCGACTTTTGTTATTTTGGCAACAGTCAGCCATTTCGAATTCGCATTGTCAATAAATTCAACGACAACTACGATCATTATTACATCAAACAAGCAGATGCTAGTCGCGTGTATGGCCTGGAGTTGGAGCATCTCCTCTCCCCTAACCGCATGACCTATTTTACAGATAGAGATACCTTGATCGAAGAACATATTCCCGGTATCCCCGGAGATATTTTCATCCAAGAACATTTACACAGCAACAATACCAATCTCATTCGTTTGGCAAAAGAGTTTGTGAAATTCAATGAACGATGTTTTGTACAATTATTGGGTGATATGCGCTCTTATAATTTTGTAGTGAATATCATTCCCGATATTGAAGATTTTCAATACCGAATTCGTGCAATTGATTTTGATCAACAATCATATGAAGGAAGAAAAAATTTATACCTGCCACAATTTTTCAAAGAGAATCGGGCCTTGGTAGATATCGTATTAAAACATCTCAATACCGATTCGATTGCTCAATACCAGGCGGAAGAAAGAACCATGATGACCTATCGATTGGTCTCATCCAGATATCGTATCAAAGAGTTGTTGGATATTATGAGTAAAGACACCATATCTACACCTGAAAAATTATTGCAGTTAAAAACGGAATTATCCTTTCACTTCAAAGCAGGTGCTTCCTTTTCCAAAGCGCGCACTATGGGACAATTGGTCAAACGACAATTGAAACAGACGTTACAAAATAATTTATTGTTGATCCCAAAAACGAAAAGCAGGTTTGCGGATTAACGGAATACCCTAATGGAACGCAGATGATCATGATTGATCATGATCATCATGATAATCCGTGTTCTATTATTCAATTCCCGAATATTTTGAGTTGACCCAACATAAAGTCAATTCATTCATTAAACGATATTCCAGTTGTAACGCTATATCTATTTCATTTTTTTGAAAAGAGGCATTGATTTTTCCCTGTAACGCATCAGGCATCTGCCAGATTCTTAGCACTTCACTAAAATCTACATCCCCATTACCCCACCATTTGAACATGGCTTCTTTGGCACTCCACAACAAGGTGAGCAATTGAACCCTGTCAATAGTTGTACGATCCACCATTTGTAATTCCTCAGGATGCAGAAATTTATGTTTGATTTTTTCAACACGAGGTGTGAGTAGTTCAACATCAATCCCTACCCTTTCTGTTTTACTCACAATAGCTGCTGCGAAATTTCCGCAATGAGAAATGGAAAAATGATATTGTTCATCGGGAAGAAAGGGTTTGCGTGTATCTGCTATTTCAATGAGTTCCGCCGGGAAATCAAGGAAAAGAAATCCCAGCAAATAGCGACCAGCCAGATGTTGTAAACGTTTATGCGGATGTGTGATCTCTCTTTTGAGTGAAACCTTTTCCAAAAAAAAAGATTCCGCTTCACGGATCTCCCATACCGCTAAACGGGTATCTTGGTTGATATCTTGTTGATAAAACAAAGGCACGGCGAATGTTTGCGTTTTAGATTGCAGATTTAAGATTTATTTGCATCCCAACCCAAAAAACTAACTAAGAATGATTTTGACCGATAAGCGCATATTAGAGGAAATGGACAAAGGCACCATCAAAATTGAACCCTATAACCGTACCGATCTGGGCAGTAACAGTTACGATGTACATCTGGGAAAAACACTGGCAGTCTATGTTGATGATGTACTGGATGCAAAAAAGCACAATAAGATTGAATACTTTGATATACCGGATGAAGGTTATGTACTAGAACCTCATAAGTTTTATTTGGGTGTTACACTTGAATACACAGAAACACACGCACATGTACCTTTTCTGGAAGGCAAGTCTTCCACCGGCAGATTAGGTATCGATATTCACGCTACAGCCGGAAAAGGAGATGTAGGTTTTTGTGGCAACTGGACTTTGGAGATTTCTTGCAAGCAACCCGTTCGTGTATACCATGGCATGCCTATCGGACAACTCATTTATTTCCCTGTTGAAGGAGAGATCGAAGTAAAATACAACCAAAAATCCAACGCCAAATACAGCGGACAACCGAATAAGCCAGTGGAGAGTATGATGTGGAAGAATTCTTTTTGAGTGAAAGGTGAAAGGTGAAAGGTGAAAAGTGAAAGGAACCATGTTTCACTTTTCACCTTTCACCTTTCACTTTTCACTTTTCACTTTTGAATTTTGAATTTTGAATTTTGACTTCTCACTTTCAATTCAACTTCCATATCGCCGCATTCAATAACAACGCAAAGCTTACCCAGGAAATATAAGGTACCAATAGCCATGCAGCTGTTTTAGAATGTTTAGCAAAATGTAGAATACTCAGTAGAATGAATATCCATA
The DNA here is from genome assembly GCA_016741945.1 of Chitinophagaceae bacterium. Taxonomy (GTDB): domain Bacteria; phylum Bacteroidota; class Bacteroidia; order Chitinophagales; family Chitinophagaceae; genus Sediminibacterium. The sequence goes on along the minus strand of JACVCQ010000229.1, from coordinate 898 downwards.
GTGCTATCATTTCAATAAATGCCCATCCGGTAGCATGTAATCCGAAAAAGATAAATGACCAACAAAAATTCAATATGAATTGCAAGATGAATAATTGCAATGCCTTATTTCTTTCTTTGGATACTGGTTGTTTCCAAATCAAGTATACACTGATACCCATCAATAAATAGAGGGTTGTCCATACGGGGCCAAATAACCAATTGGGCGGATTGAATGATGGTTTATTGAGCGTGGCATACCAAGTAGGTATTTCATTCACAGTAACCAATCCACCCACTGAACCCAAGGATACACAAAGTACAATGGAAGTAATCAGTTTAATGGCATCAGATTTTTTCATGTTTTTTAATATAAGCGATTAATAATCCAATCACCTCATCATAACTACGCAAACCTGCATCCTGGTCATTGGCTTTTAAATATCTTTCATACAAATCATTCATCGCAGGTGAAATTTTATTGCTACGCTGCTGAAAAAAAGCTCTTATCTCTTTACGATCTTTACGAACCAAGGTATCCAAGCGATTACGATTTTGCTGAATTACTGTTTCAAATCGAACAGAATCTTTTGCTAATGCCAGCAAGTACAACTCTTCGCGTTGGGCATAAGTAAACAATTCATTAAAGGCAGAATAACGGAAATAAGGATCTTGGGTTGATAAAGCAGCCAAAAAACCTACAAAATTGGCTTCACTCTCACTGGCATAACCGAGTTGATGACCGATCTCATGGCAGGACACAAACGGAACCATTACCCGAGGTATATCCGAACGCACTTGCCCTTCACCAGAAAACGGGTTATAATACCCCGTGAAAGATAGCCAGTCAGCAATAGGTGTAAAAAGACTGGATTTGAGGGATCGTTGGGAATAGTTCAGGAAAAAGAACTGATCTGACA
>JACVCQ010000228.1 GCA_016741945.1 Chitinophagaceae bacterium | reverse complement strand
CCCTTCCATTTTATTTCGGCTACTTCTGCTAAACGATCGAGCTTAAAAAACCCTCCATGCTTTAACACAAATGCAGTAACCACATCAAATCCAATGTTATGACGGGTATGTTTATATTCTTCGCCGATATTTCCGAGTCCGACAATAAGAAATTTATTCATTAAGGGCAAAAATAAACAACTGTTTTCTCAGTAGATGACTTAATTTTCGTGTAAGATATTCGCAGACTATTCTATGCACATCCCAAAAGCAATCAGAAATATTTTAGACATCGGTATTCATGCAAAGCTAGACCCTATAGAATTGAAGAAAACGAGGGTGCTTAATCTTTGTGTTTTATTGGGAATGCTGCATAATTTGGTATTCATACCTATCAACTTTCATGAAGGACATTTCTGGAATGCTGTGTTACTGATATTGAATTTTATGGGTGGGTTGATTTTTCTGCTCATCAATTATTACAAATACATTCAAACAGCTCGTGCTATTCTAAATCTCTTGTCAACCGCTAGTCTTTGTTTAAGTGCTATTAAATTTCAAAATGGGAATGAATACTTCCTGATTTCAAATTTGGTAATTATCAATATCATTTTCAAAAAGCCTTTGCTTATCAGTGTTTTTTCTGCACTCACAATTTTTTGTTTTGTTTTTATACGTGTAACAGATACCAGTATTTGGATGTATGAGGCATTTCCTGAATACAGGGTAACTATCAACATGACCAGTGCGTTGATCCTAGCTTTTCTCGGGCTTTTATATTATAGATATGAACAAATTTTTTATGAGAAAGAATTACAAGGTAGTCAACTCTTACTGGAGAAAAAAAATGCAGAACTAGGAGAATCGAATACGACCAAAGAAAAACTCTTTTCGATTATTGCTCATGATCTGCGTTCTCCTATCGCACAGCTTCGTAATACCTTAGACTTGGTGAATAAACAATTATTGACTCCGGAAGAATTCAATAAGCTTACCGAGCATGTTTCCATACAAGTAAAGCAATTACAAGGAGGTCTTGATAATTTATTAAAATGGAGCAATAGTCAGCTGCAGGGTATTGAAGCAAAACCTGAAAAAGTAGATTTTAAAAATATGATCGGTCTTGTACTATCCCTAATGGAAGCTGAGGTTGAAAACAAAGGGGTTAAAGTGAATGTACGATCTGAAGGAGGCCCCATTTGGGCAGATCCTGACCATTTACAACTTGTTTTGAGGAACCTGCTATCCAATGCAATTAAATACAGTTATAAAAATCATGCTATTGATATCCATCACTATACCCGTAACCATGAAGTGATTATTTCGATAGCAGATCAGGGAGATGGAATGGATAAATCGTTGCGAGATCATGTATTCTCATCTGCCAATATCATTTCAAAGAGAGGTACCATGAATGAAAAGGGAACGGGGCTGGGTTTGAAACTCTGCAAAGAATTTGTTGAAAAGAATAATGGCCGTATTTGGGCAGAAGAAAACAAACCTAAGGGTACTATCTTTTTTGTTTCATTTCCTTCAACGATCTAAAAAGGAGGATATCTCCAAAGAAAATAAGCAGCTTGAGGTTTGTTGAATAGCTTATGGTTCATGGCTTATAGTCCACAGACCATGGACTATAGACCTTGGTCTATTACAAAAGAAAGAGGCTGTATCAATAGTGTGATACAGCCTCTTATTTGCATACGTTTGTTGAACTTATTTTTTCTTCTCTTCTTTTGCGGCAGTCGCTTCCTCTTGCTTCAGCTGACGAGTCATTACTACTGATGCGATTGGAATACGAGGAGAGTTCAAAATCTCCATGTTATCTGCTTTTACATCTTCTACGCGTACGTTACCATTCAACTCAAGATTGGTAATATCTACTGAAATGTTTTCTTTCAGATCTTTAGGGAAAGCTTTTACTTTCAATGCTTTCATTTTTGTAACCAGTTTACCACCTTCTTTTACACCTACAGAAGTACCTGTAAATTTGAGTGGTAGCGTAGCGACTACTTTTTTGTCATCAACCAACTCTAATAAATCAACATGGATCAGTGAGTCTTCTACTTTATCAAACTGAAGATCTTTCAGGATGCATTTGTAAGTTTTACCATCCACTTTAACCTCGGCCAGTTGAAATTCACTTGTGTAAACCAAAGGCTTGAAAGCCTTTGCAGGAGCAAAGAAATTGATCTCCTGTGCACCCCCGTAAATTACACCTGGCACGTTTTCCTGAGAGCGAATTTGGCGGGCGGCTTTTTTGCCATGTTCGGTCCTCAGTTGTCCTTCGATTGTAATTGTTTTCATGTGTTTATTTTTTGTTTGTTTTTTGCCACATGGAATTCGCCAATGATGATTACTGCTTTTATCAGTATTTATTATGGCTCATTTCATATTTAAAATTTTGGACGGCAAAAGTAGGGAAAATATGGGGATTTTGAACTGCGAGCTGCGGGTTGCGAGCTACGAGCCTAAAATAAATTGAAAAATTCATTATAAAATATTGATAATCAATAGACTATAATGAATTTTTCAGTTTTACGAAAACTAAAAGCTGGCAGCTCGTGGCTCGAAGCTCATAGCTCCTATCCTCTTCCCTTCAATTGAGAATGAATGAAAAGACTGGTGATACTTTTATTCTCATAAGCATTGCGGATGGCAATGGCGAAAAGGTCTGCTACGGAGATTACTTTGATTTTGGGAGAATCTTTTTTTAAAGGGATGGTATCACATACAACTAACTCTTCTAATACACTATCTTCAATATTTTCGTAGGCTTTACCGCTGAGTACTGGGTGCGTAATGAGTGCACGCACGCTTCTGGCACCTTTTTCTTTTAATAATCCTGCTGCTTTAGCCAGTGTACCCCCGGTATCACAGATATCATCCACCAATACAATATCACGATCTGTTACGTCTCCAATGACTACCATGCTGGCAATTTCATTGGCTCTTTTACGATGTTTGTCACAAATCACCATTTCAGCATTGAAATAACTGGCAATTTCTCTAACGCGGTTTGTACTGCCTACATCGGGTGCAGCGAAAGTTAAGTTTTGCAATTTCAGTTGCTCGATATAGGGAATAAAAATCGCTGAACTGTCTAAATGATCTACCGGTACATCAAAAAACGCCTGAATTTGAGCGGCGTGGAGGTCCATGGTTATCACCCTGTCCGCTCCGGCTGCTTCCAACAAAGTTGCTATAAGTTTGGAGCCAATAGCGACCCTTGGTTTATCTTTTCTGTCTTGCCGTGCAAAACCATAATACGGTATCACCGCAATGATTTTATAAGCACTGGCGCGCTTTGCAGCATCGATCATGAGGAGTAATTCCATCAGGTTATCGGTGGGTGCGTAAGTGCTTTGAACAAGAAAAACATAGTCGCCTCGAATACTTTCCAGAAAGATGGGCTGAAATTCACCGTCACTGAATTTCTGAATATTGATTTTTCCGATAGGGGCGCCGAAACGCTGTGCTATTTTTTCTGCCAGCACCTGAGATCCTGTACCGGAGAAAATCTTGACAGATGGATTCATAATTGCAGGAATGAGCGGCGAAGATAGAGATTAGGTTCACAAATTTTCATTTGAAATTTTCAATTTTTTTACAATGCAAAAAAATACCATCAAAGACTGGGCTAGAGATGACCAACCACGTCAGAAACTGCTACATAAGGGAGCTGAAAACCTGAGTGATTCTGAATTATTAGCCATTCTTATCAATAATGGAATACCCGGAAAATCGGCATTAGAGCTTGCCAAAGACCTGCTTAGTCAATGTAACCAAGATCTTAATACCATGGGTAGACTTTCGGTTCAATCGCTCTGTAGATTAAAGATAAAGGGTTTAGGTCCTGCAAAAGCCATTCATATTACGGCAGCACTTGAATTGGGTTTGCGCAGACATTTGAGTCATGTAAAAAAGGAAGTAATTAGAAGCAGTAATGATATTGCTGATTATTTGAGAGCAAAATTAGGTCATAAGCCCAAGGAAGTATTTGGTGTGCTTTTTTTGAACCGAAGCAACAAGGTAATTGCATTTGAACAAATTAGTGAAGGCGGTATTACCGGCACTGTGGTAGATATCCGTATCATCTTTAAGAAAGCATTATTACATGAATCAGTATCCATGGTGATATGCCATAATCATCCTAGTGGTAATTTAGATCCAAGTACCGCAGATGAACTGATCACACAAAGAATCAAGGAAGCGGGTTTGTTATTAGATATCAGATTATTGGATCATATCATTGTCAGTAATGAAGGATATTACAGCTTTGCAGATCATGGTAAACTCTGAATTCTTAGATTATGCTTGTGCAGTTGGTCCACCGAAATTCATAGGAATTTCAATATGCTCAAGATCTTGAATTGAACCATTGGCTGCTTCAAAACGTGCAATATTCTCCTCCAGCGCTTTCATAAAACGTTTTGCGTGCATAGGTGTAAAGATGATTCGTGACTTTACACGACTCTTAGGAGTACCGGGCATTACATTTACAAAATCAATTACAAACTCAGCATTGCTATGTGTGATGATGGCAAGATTGGCGTATTCACCTTCTGCCATTTCTTCACTGATCTCGATATTCAACTGATTGGGTTGTTGTTCCATTTTAGTGATTTAAAGCATCAAAAATAAGCTATTAATATTGTGTACTTATAAAAAAGAGAAGGCCGGTAAGACTACCGGCCATTCTCATGTGCATGATAAACTATAAAAACTGAAAACGAGTGAAACTTAAATTCAGTATTGAATATACGGAATTTTAATATTTTTCAAGTTATTTATCCCACCAAATTTTGGCATTTTGTGAGTTAGAATTATAGCTAGCGGCGGCGGTTGCATAATTGGTTGGATTATACAATGGTTCGTTTGGACCATAAGGAATCCTTCTTGGAACCTGACTCGAAGAGCCGGGTACAGGTGCCAATGTAGGGAATCCGGTTCTCCGCCATTCTGCCCATCCTTGATTTCCATCTGGGAAATAAGAAAGCCATCTTTGTTCTGCAATTTTTTGGTTATCACTTGCTGCACCTGTTAGTGCGATACTAGGT
>JACVCQ010000227.1 GCA_016741945.1 Chitinophagaceae bacterium | reverse complement strand
CTAATACCATGTGCCCAATCCAAGACCCTTTGTCTGCATCTTTCTTTTTGCCTCCTCGTGGGATCGTCCATTTCTTTGTTGTATTGTATTGTCTTTCTGCTGATTTTGGTAAATGTAATCCCACATAACATCCCCCAAAAAGATAGATTGTTTTTAATAATTGTTCATGATTGCCATCTTCAAGTTCTGCAAATGCTATGATCTTTTCTCCCGCTATCCCATTTTTCCGCCAATATTTAAGCACCCTTAATGCCTCAACTCCCTCATCATGCTCATCCGTTACAGGATCGTAATTAGTGAGATCACAATAGGCTTTCATGATATCTGCATCTTTAGGGCGTTGTAATTTAGAAGTGTTAGCGGTCCATACCATGATTAAATGACCTGCAGCTGCACAAGTACACAAATTGGTTCTGAAATTCCCCATGGCACCCCAACTATCTTTTTTGATTTTCTTTCCCCAATTATATCTTTTAGGTATTACAATATTATCCTGTCCATCCAAATAGGTACTTAACTTGAAAGTCCTTTCATCTGAAATACGGGGTAATCTTCCGAATTTGATCTTCGAAAATTTAATCTTATCAGATTTTTTCGGTTTCATAATCAGGAATGAATAAGCTATTTGAGTTTAGTCACACAGAAATTTACATTTTTTCAGTCAAAAAATGATTTTATTTATTAAAATATGGATTACTGATACCATATACTTTGGAGTATGATAAGTTTATACCTTATAAAGGAATAGGAATAGGCATAGTAAACATCGAATAAAGAATATGTAGTAACAATTATACCTGGGGAATATCAGCTTCAATAGTCTTGATATAAAGACCTTTCCCCCCTGCCATAATATTTGTAATTTTTCCTTCTTCAATCGTAAGATCTACGAAAATTTTGCTGGGTGAAGATGGGTTCATAAAAGCACCTTGTTGTATTGTAAAACTTTGCTTCTGAATACCCAGTAAATCATACAAATAAGAAGCCAATGGACCGGCTGCCATACCTGTACCAGCCTCTTCATTGATACCATAACGGGGAGCAAACATTCTAGTTGTTGCATCAATGCCTGCATATGCCTCATTTGTAGAAAAAACATAAAATCCTACCAAATCGAACTTCTCAGAAATGAGATGAATTTTTTGATAATAGGGTTTAATTTTTTTAAGAATATCTTGATTGATAACAGGAATTAAAGCAAAAGAATTACCTGTATTTACAATTGATAAATCCGTATGAGGCATCAAATCATCATGATTCAACCCCAAAGCATTCAGAATATCTTCTGAGTGTTCATTGATTTGATGATAAAGAGGTGGCTTTTGCTGCATAAATGCCAAATCTTCTTTTAATAAGATGGATCTGGTACCATCAATCGTTTCTTTTGAACTATTCTTTTTCTGGATCAGACCAGACTGTACCATATAAGAAAAAGCACCAATAGTAGCATGTCCACAATGGGCAATTTGACGAATAGGCGTAAAAAAATCAAGTTTAAAATCAGCTATCGTAGAAGACGATACAAAAGCTATTTCAGATATGCCTACTTGTTGTGCCACATATTGCTTTTGCAAATTCGTCAGCAAATCTGCATTCAACACTACACCAGCCGGATTGCCCCCTTTGTTTTCATCAACGAATGCGTTGATAATATGTACTTGTATCTTCTTATTATTTTCCATGTTAACTTATTTCAGATGATTATTTTTTCGCTAAAATCATATTACATTACTCTAATCTGGCCCATAAAACGTTAATAATTTTCCATTGTCCATTTACTTTTCCCAGATGTACATAATCGAAAAAGGGCATTATATTCTGTGTGATTTTTACTGTAGCAATATCATGAGATATATCAAGTATGGAAATGACTGCTTCAAAATTCTGATGAGAAGTTACTTGCTTTCTTCGTTGACTTACTGTTCGTTTAATAAGTTCAGAAGCCCCCATATTTTTTATTAACTGAAATCCAGAATCATTTTTAAATATGATTCTTTTAGCCAAATCTTCATGTATAGCAGTTGAAACCCGAATGCTATCACTTTCATAAAACCCTTCAATATAATCAAGGGAGGTTTTTATAATGAAAACAGAATCGTTTTGACTTTGTGCAAAACAGGTATTTGATAAAATGACAAAGACTATTAAATAGGCATATTTCATAAAATATAAAGTGTTTTAAAGTACTGTGTTTGTAATATTTAATACATGTTTTATTGTAACTAGTCCCTGAGATAAAAGTGTTACTTAATACAGATAATCGACTTTAGCGTTGGATTAATTTTTCATGTATGCTTACCAAATCAACAAAATTTTTTAAAGATAGAACAAGCGATATGTCCACCGAATCCAAAAGTGTTATTCATAGCATAGGTGATATTTTTTTTCTTTGCTGATCCCAAAGTGAAGTCAAATTTTTGAGCATACTCAGGTTCAATCACACTACTATTGATTGTGGGAGGTACAATGTTTTCACTGACAGATTTGATACAAATAATGGCTTCAATAGCACCTGCGGCTCCTAATAGATGACCAGTCATAGACTTAGTAGCACTAACAGATAACTTTTTATTCTGGTGAAAAAGATGATTGATTGCGCTTAATTCGCTGAGATCGCCCTGCTGTGTTGAAGTAGCATGTGGATTTATATAGTCAATATCGTTGGGACTTATTAAGGCCTCGTTTAAAGCCATTTGCATACCCAAAACTGCTCCTGCTCCATCTGGATGTGTGCCTGTAATATGATAAGCATCAGCAGCTAAGCCTCCACCCACCACTTCTGCAAGAATCGTTGCATTTCTTTCTACAGCATGTTCATAACTTTCAAGAATAATAGCCCCAGCCCCCTCACCTAATACAAATCCATCTCTACGAGTATCGAAAGGTTTAGATGCCTGTAGAAATTCTTCATTATTTTCTGACATTGCTTTTGATGCATTAAATCCACCGATTGAGCTTTCTGTGATAGATGCTTCAGAACCACCTGTGATAATCATATCTGCTTTATTCCAACGTATGTAATTAAATGCATCTATTAAGGCAGTATTACTAGCAGAACATGCAGCGGCTGTTGTATAATTGACTCCCCGTAATCCATATTGAATTGAAATAATACCAGAAGCTATGTTTATAATACGTTTGGGAATAAAATAAGGATTGAATCTTGGGATCTTATTTCCCATTTGATATTCTGAAAGTTGTTGTTCAAATGTTGATACACCCCCATCTCCGGAAGCCCATATCACACCAATTCTATCTTTATTCAATACATCAAAATTCACATTACCATTCATTACCGCCTCATGTACAGAAACAAGTGCATACTGGGAAAATAAATCAAGCTTCTTGATTAATTTTTTATCTAACACAGCTAAAGGATCAAACCCTGTCACTTCGCAGGCAAACTTTGTTTTGAAATGTTCTGTATTAAATCTGGTTATTCTTTTTGCCCCACTTACTCCATGAATAAGTGCATTCCAAAATGAAGGCACATTATTCCCCAACGGGGTTACTGCACCAATACCCGTAACAACTACTCTTTTCATTTCTCTACATCAGTTTTTAATAGATTAGAATACCCTTTAGCAATCAATCGGTTGTTTTGTGTATTCCAAATTTCACATTGTGCATTGATTAATTGCTTTCCCTTTTTGAGAACAACTGTTTTGGCTATAATCATTTCACCTGCTTGTATTGTACCGAAATAATCTATCGTATTATTAATAGTAGCATAAAAGTGAGGCTCACCAAAAGAAAATACAGTAGCACCGATGGTATCATCTACGATTGCTGCAATAATACCCCCATGTAACTTTCCCATTGGATTTAACCACTCATTTTTTATAGTATATTGAAATGAAAGAGTTCCTTCACTAGCTTCAAGTAATATAGGATTCATCCAACGCATGAGAGGAGACGGAGATTTGATGGCTGTTTCTCCTATCTGTCGACGCAAAAATTCTATCGCTGTATTCATATTAATTATTGATTGAGTAAATCTTTTTGAATCGCTTTTTTTACACTATTGAAATCGGCATCATCAATTAATCTAGAAAGCTGAACAATGGATAACATATTACCGATAATAAGTAATGCCTTTATCCGGGGTTGACAGGAAAAATTAAAAACGTTTTCACGTTTACCCTCTTCTAAAAATCCTGTAACCCAGTTTAGTATAGTCAATGAAAATTTCTTTAGCGCATTTTGTATACTTTCATCAAGTGTCATAAAATCAGTGGCTAAAGAACCCACTAAGCAAACTTGATTTGCTTCTTTGATTTTATGATAGATTGAAAAAAAAATATTTAATTTTTCCAATGGTGAACAATCTGCATTCTTTTGAATCATCGCTGTAATGAATGCTAGTTCCTTTTCAATAACGGCTACACCAAGATCTGTCTTACTTGGAAAGTGATAATGAATTGAAGAAGTCTTAATACCAACCTCTTTAGCTATATCATAAAAACTGAAAGCATTATATCCCTTTGCACGGATATACTGATCAGCGAGATCTACGATTTGTTCTTTGGGTTTCATCCTATTTTTTTCCAAAAATAAAAACTATCTACTAATAGGTAGGTATTTTTTTATACTTTTTTGTTTTGTAAGGATCAACGGCAAAAAACATGGCTGGGTAGTAAAATAGAATGCAGTAGAATACACAAATTGCTGACTCCTCCTTGCAAATTACCGTTACAAAAAATGACAATACATGACGGCGTGTACCTTTTTACAAATGTGTTTTCCTATGTAGGGGTATTTCGATGTATTAAAACATTCTCAATTAGATGGCATAATTTATTTTAAAACATATTCCTTTTAAAATTTTGATGCCAACAACATCATTCATTAATAAGAAGAAATATAGTAAAAAAAATTAACATAAATCATTGAGTCATCTATATGATTTTCCTTACACCGGGAATTAACCTGATAAAATGGGTAAAAAGATAGGAAATGATAAAAGCAGTTATGCTTACGAAAACAAATTTCCCGCTAGCACTCATTTCAAATGATAATAATAATTTCTGTAGTATAATTACAATAAATACATGTACTAAGT
>JACVCQ010000226.1 GCA_016741945.1 Chitinophagaceae bacterium | reverse complement strand
ACTGTATAATAATGGTAGTTTACGCTATACTTTACAAGCAGCTGATTTGAGTGCGAAAGCTGCATTGGCAGAGGTAGAAAGGGTAGCTAATGATGTATCATTGAATGTGGCTAACTTTTATTTACAAGTATTGGCATCAAGAGAACAAGTAAAAATTGCACAAGTACAAATTGCACAATCACAGTCACAATTAGACATTACAAAAAAGAGAGTAGAAGCAGGCGTATTACCGGAGCTAAATCAGGCAGAAATAGAGGCACAATTGGCAAATGATAGCAGAAATTTCGTTACTGTTGTAACCAATTATGAATTGAACATGCTCAATCTAAAAGGGTTACTGAACCTAGATCCAGGAATTGCTTTCGAAATTGAGACACCACCTGTTGAAAGTATTCCTATTGAAAGCTTTGGTGATTTACAACCAGAACTGGTCTACCAGTTAGCCATGAATACGCAGCCATTACAAAAAGCAAACGATTTTCGGATTAAAGCAGCGCAAAGATCAATATTGGCCGCAAGGGGACAAATGTATCCCACGCTTACATTCGGGGGTAATCTGGCGAGTAACTTTTCCAATTCATTCAAAAGAACGACCGGTTTTACATTTTTGGGATACCGCCCTGTAACGGGTGCAGAACCTAAAGTAACCATTAGTAACGTTGATTACTATGTACAAGATCCTTTGTATCGGTTTAATCAGGAAAGCAGAAGTTTTAGTGGTTTGTGGGATGGGTGGAGTAATCAGATCAGTAATAACTTCGGACAGAATGTAGGTATCAATTTATCAATTCCTATTTTCAACAATGGTCAAAGTAAAATAGCTTATCAACGCTCAAAGTTAGATTTACGAAATGTAGAATTACAAAAAACACAGGCAGATCTTAAATTGAAACAAGACATATATACAGCATATAATAATGCAACCGCATCTTTACAAAAATTCAATGCAGGTAAAAAGGCAGTAGAGAATGCGCAGAAAGCATACGATTTTGCGTTGAGACGCTATGAAGTAGGGTTATTAGGGTCACTGGAACTTATTACCAATCAGAATAACCTGCTTCGGGCAAAAGTGCAACAATTGAGTAACCAGTATGAATATGTATTTAGAATGAAAGTATTGGAGTTTTATAAAGGTCAGGGTCTAAAATTGTAACCCAAGCATTGTATCGCAGATTTAAAAGAAAATCATTATGAACAAGAAACTATTATGGACCATCGTAGGACTAGTGGCTGTTGTGGGTACATTTATTGGACTTAAAAAAGCAGGAGTTATAGGTAAAGATGAAGGATTGAATGTATCTGCAGAAAAAGCAGCACTTAGAACCATCATTGAAACCGTTAATGCCAGTGGCAAAGTATACCCCGAAATTGAAGTGAAAGTAAGTCCGGATGTAAGTGGAGAGATCATTGAATTGAATGTAAATGAAGGTGATAGTGTACGCAAAGGACAAGTATTGGCACGTATTTATGCAGATATCTATTCCACACAACGTGATCAATTTGCAGCTGGGGTTGACCAAGCTAAAGCCCAATTATCGAACTCTAATGCAAATATCCCAGGATTAAAAGCAATATTGGATAATGCCAAAGCCGCTTTTGAACGCCAACGAAAATTATATGCGGAGAAAGTAACTTCTCGTCAGGAATATGATCAGGCCGAACAAGCATATAGAACAGCAGAAGCCAATTATAAAGCAGCAATAGAAGGGTTGAAAGGAACAGAAGCCTCTATCATGGGTGCAGAAGCACAATTGGCAAGAGCAAATAAAGATCTGTCTAGAACTACACTCGTAGCTCCGATGGATGGTGTTATTAGTTTATTAGCAGTTAAAAAAGGAGAAAGAGTAGTAGGAACGGCACAAATGGCTGGTACTGAAATGATGCGTGTGGCAGATATGCGAAGCATTGAAATACGTGTAGATGTGGGTGAAAATGATATTCCCAAAGTAAAACTGGGTGATACAGCACTGGTAGAAGTAGATGCTTATACCAATCGTAAGTTTAAAGGATTGGTATATAAAATCGCTAATCCCAATACACAGACAGCGACAACCGCAACCAGTACCGAAGTGACGAATTATAAAGTACATATCAGATTGATTCCTGATAGCTATAAGGATATGATGATTCCTGGTAGGGCATTTCCTTTTCGACCGGGTATGAGTGCTAGTGCAGATATCCAAACCAATACCAAACAAAATGTATTGGCAGTTCCATTAAATGCAGTAACCACCCGTGAAAAAAATAGTGACGAAAAAAATGGGAAATCCAAACAAATAGCTACGGATGATAAACCAGATATGGATGATGAGGCAGTAGAAGAAGTAGTCTTTATTGTTAAGAAAGATAATAAAATAAAAAAAGTAAAAGTAAAAACCGCTATCCAAGACCTTAACTATATTGAAATTCTGGAAGGACTCAATGATGGAGACCAAGTAGTAACAGGTCCTTACAATACAGTAAGTAAAATCTTGAAAGATGGCAACCTAGTAAAAGTAGTACCCAAGGATAAGCTGTTTGAAGAAAAGAAAAAAGAATAACGGAGTACGGGACAAGAAAGAAGGATCAAGGATCAAGAAAGATACAAGTAGCAAGGAAGCTGCAAGCCACAAGCTACAAGTGTAGGAATGGAAACGATTTTAAATAGCTCCGGACTTTAGTCCGGAGCTATTTTGAATAGCGTCATTTTTTTGCAATTAACCATTCGCCATTACCTATCCGCATCCCACTACAATTCCTATCTTCGTATCGGAACAATTCTTTAATGCATGCGATATGGAATCATTGGTAGTGGAAGTTGGGCTACTGCATTGGCCAAAATTCTAACAGATAATGGGCATAATATATATTGGTGGGTACGGAATGCAGAAACCATTCAGTATATCGAAAAGAGAAAACATAATCCGCATTATCTCAGTGCTGCTTATTTCAATCCATCTCAATTAGTACTCAGTAGTCAGTTGCAGAATGTGGTACAAGCGGTAGATGCATTAGTTATTGCAGTACCTTCTGCTTTTGCAGAACAGGTATTGGAACAATTGCAACCTGGAGATCTGCATGGGAAAAAAATTATTTCTGCTATCAAGGGTATACTGCCCACCGATAATAGATTATTGCATGAATATCTCTCTACCCATTTTCAATTTCCGGTAGAAAATTATTTCGCATTACTTGGCCCTTGTCATGCAGAGGAAGTAGCATCAGAAAAATTATCCTATCTCACTTTTTCCGGAAAAGATATCACAACTACTCAGCAAATTGCTGCTGCCTTTGGTACGGAATATATCAACACAGTCGTGAACAATGACGTAGTAGGTGTACAATATGCTGCAGTACTAAAAAATATTTATGCATTAGGTGCCGGAATTGCACATGGATTAGAATATGGAGATAATTTTCTCAGTGTTTATATTGCCAATAGTGCCAATGAGATGGTATCATTTCTACGTAAGCTCAATGAAAAAGAAGGATCTGAGACGACCGAAGGGCATAACTATGCGGCATCTGTTTATTTAGGGGATTTGCTGGTGACCTGTTATTCTCTGTACAGCCGTAACCGAACTTTTGGGAATATGATTGGTAAAGGGTATTCTGTAAAAGCAGCACAATTAGAGCTAAATATGGTGGCTGAAGGGTACAATGCCGCCAAATGTATTTACCGTACAAATCAAAGTATAAAAGCCATAATGCCCATAGCTTCAGCCATTTATGAGATACTATGGGAACATCGTTCTGCCGCTGATGGATTTAAGAAAATAGAAGGCTTTTTGGTCTGATAAAAATGGTAAATTTACAGTATGCCAGTTTCATTTACCTTATTAAGCCCCATGATACTACTCATACTGCTTGCAGCAGTCATCGGTATCAATCTTTTGAGGAAAGTATTGCGTCATGAATGAGTAGCTATAAGCTTCCAGTCATTTTTTTCAGCACCTGACTTTTTTGCTGGTTTTATAATAACCTTGATTCAAATTGCACAATAGTTCTGAGCCTTCCAATTTGAAGATTATTCCACAAAAAGATCTGCAGCAATACCGTCTGCCAGAAATTTTCCCTGTGGCATTAAAATAATATTTTGACCTTGTAATTGTATGTTTTTTTGATCTAGATGAGTTTGAGCTGCTTTCATCACTTCCCTACTCCTCTCTCCACCCCAATTTGTTTCCAGAAAATGTAATGAAATACCTTCCATGGTTCTTAAGCTGGTCATTATATATTCATTGATTCTTTGTACTGTTGTCAGTGTTTCAAACTCAAATGGAATAATTTCCTGTTCCAGGCTGTTGATATAAAGTGGATTATTGGAAATATTCCATTGCCTGATCAAATGCCCATCAAAAGAATGTGCAGCCGGCCCTAATCCGAGGTAGGGTTGTCCTTGCCAATAACTGCTATTATGTTTACTTCTAAATCCTGGTTTGGCAAAATTTGAAATCTCATAATGCTCAAAACCTGCATCCAGTAAAGTTGTTGTTAAGATATTAAAATGAATGGACTGCTGATATGCATCCACCGCTTGTTTTGCACCTTTACGTATCATTGCATCCAGTGGCGGAGTCGATTCTACTCTGGCTGCATAACAAGATAGATGCGGAATACCTAAACCTAATGCTGTTTCAATATTTTGTTTCCATCTTTCATCTGTGAGTCCCGGGGTTCCATAGATTAAATCTATGGTAAGGTTATCAAATCCAGAAGCCTGTGCCAGTTCAATACAATGTTTAGCCTGCTTAGCATTGTGGGCACGATTCATCCATTGCAAATCTTCTTCAAAAAAAGATTGGATGCCAATACTCAATCTGTTGATACCTGCTTGATGCCATTCATGCAATTTTTTAGTATTGATATCATCCGGATTGGCTTCCAATGTTATTTCAGCTGTAGCAGAAACCGTGAAGTACTTATGAAGGGTATTGAGAATAAGATGCAATTCTGCATCAGATAATAATGAAGGAGTACCCCCTCCAAAATAAATGGTATCAATAACCCCTTGATTGAACTCTTTTCTAAGGAAAGCTTCTTTACAAATAGCTGCCACCAAATTTGGTTTCAGTTGTTGCTGTTTCGAAAAATGAAAATTGCAATAGTGACAA
>JACVCQ010000225.1 GCA_016741945.1 Chitinophagaceae bacterium | reverse complement strand
AGATTATCCTCTCCGCAGTTATACTGGGTACTTTCAGGCAATGACTTTACCCTGGACATCAACAACCCACAGGCACCTAAAATAGTATGCATTGGTAATAACCCGGAGAAGCAAGGAATTTATGGTGCTGCTCTGTCGCTATATGTTTCTCGACTAATACGCATCATTAACAAAAAAGATCGACAGAAATGCGCCCTGATATTTGACGAATTTCCCACGATTTATTTCAATAACATAGACTCCTTAATCGCTACTGCGAGAAGTAACAAAGTGGCAACCATATTAGGAATGCAAGACTTTAGTCAATTGAAAAAGGATTATGGTAAGGACCAGGCGGACGTGATTGTAAATATTTGCGGCAATATCATCAGCGGGCAGGTGTTTGGTGATACGGCAAAACTTCTCTCCGATCGATTCGGCAAAATCCTTCAGGAAAAAGAAAATGTATCAATCAATCGAATGGACACTTCAATAAGTAAATCTCGCCAGCTGGAAGCTGCAATACCAGCTAGCAAAATTGCTTCACTTTCATCAGGAGAGTTTGTTGGGATGACCGCAGATAATCCTGAAGAACGAATCAAATTGAAGATGTTCAATGCAGAAATATTACAGAATAATGCGACTAAACATCATGACACCAAGTATTTATTAGAAAAACAATGCATAAAAAAGGTTGATAATCAAAATGTGATGGATAATTACAATCAAGTTAGGCTGGATATCCATTCACTAATTCAACAAGAAATTGAAAACCTGATAATAATAAATAGCAGTAAGTAGAATTGATGATTCCAATAAAATCTCCCCAATCATAAACTACTGATAATATTGTCAAATAAAGAAAGTGATGATTATATTAGTATTCATAAGATGTAATACATCCTAAATACTTTTTTGATGGAAACAAGAATTTTAAAATGCCGAAATATTGAAGAATCCTTTTTAGAGCGGTGGTCAATCCCCAATCTTCAAAAAATGCGATTAACCGAGTTTACGGATACCCAAAATCATGATACTTTTTGCTATTGGGTCGAAAGATTTACTATACGTTTAGGTAGCATTAAAGGACATCCTTCAATTAAATTTGGTATTTATAAGCGCTCGAATACAAATGTCAAGCCGAGCAATTATCAAAATGACGAATTGTACAGCTGGTCTAAAGGTCTTAAAGCTGAAACCCGAGAAGAGGCTTTCAATAAAGTCAAGGAAATGGTGATTCAAACAGCTTTGGCTGCTTCAAATTTCGATTTTTCCAAAATAGATTCCATCAGATTGAATCATTTATTCAAATGGAAGATTGCTGCGTTATATTCAAAAGAACAGCTAATACCAATATTCAAAAAACAAACACTATTAGACATAGCAAGTTCAGTTGGAATAGAAGTGCCTAATAGACCCATATTTAGCCAAATTAATATCCAATTACTGAGGAATAAGCCTTCTGGATATAACATTTATGAATATGCTATGGATTTACTCGGACGATTTGCCTATTCTAGTGATAAGGGATATTATGTAATAGATACAAAGAATGAAGGATCAAGAGATATGTTTGCCGAAATGATAGACAATGATATCGTTGCTACAAAATTTGGAGGAACTAATGACTTTTCATATATCCGCAATTTATCAGAAAAAGATATTGAGTTAGAGCTCAAGACATCTGCTATTGAAGGTGAAAAATTAAATAAAATATCAATACTCGTATTGAAACATTTTCTTCGCCTGAAACCCGGTGATCTTATTGCTATAAAGTCATGCGACAACCAAGACAATAAAAATAAATCATTAAATATCATTGCCTATGCAATGGTTGTTGAGAGAGAAGGTAAAACTTACTTCTTAGATGATGATTTAGGACAATGCATTCATGTTGAATTCTTGGAATCTGAAGTTGATTTACTCATAAATACTAGCAAATATTCTCACCCAATTCATCCTCTCACAGAGGAAACTGACATAAAAGAAATATTTGGGAAATGGATGAATACCAAAAAAGCAATTGCGGAAACACATAGAAAACGTCGAAAACGTAGGGCAGGCAATGTTGGCAATACGAGGAATCAGTATCGAAAAGGTAGTAAACCTTACATCGCTGATATGAGGCACAATAGAATACAAAAACAGTTTGTCGAAACACTGAAACAAAAGTATGGAGAGGTCAATGTATCAGCTGAATTGAACTATACTGATGTTACTCTTACTTATAATGGTATAACAACATTATACGAAATTAAACCATTTGCTCTTGCCGAGGATTGCATTCGCATGGGAATAGGTCAATTATTATCTTACTCCCAATTATGCGCAACTAGTAACCAAATTAAACTAAGAATTATTGGTCCTAATAAAGCGAATAAATACGAGAAAGATTTAATTCGTTTTATCAAAGCAAACTTGAAGATTGATTTTGATTACGAATCATTTCATGTATCGTAATTTAAATTTTATGATAATTATCGTCAGAATTAACTTAAAAATTAAGAAAGACCTTTATTCATGAAATATTAAATACATCATTACCATTTTCAGTCAAATGGAATGTTACTAACATAAAACACTACCTACATGAAACACCAAGATGAATCATTTCAAACACTTTTAAAAATGGGACTAGAATCAGGACAGATACCATCAATCCTATATAAATATCGTCCACTAAATGAAAATACCGACAAAATTTTTACCGAATCTTCACTTTGGTTTTCAAGCCCTTTAGATTTTAATGACCCTTTTGATTGTCAACATGAATTAGATACAAACAATACTGAAGAAGAAATTATTGAGTACCTCAAGGCACAAGATGGAGTTCCTCAGGAAACAATTATACTAGCTGCGAAAAATATGATGAGCGATCCAAAACGATGGGAAGAATTGAATAAGGATATTATTCAAAAAAAAATAAATGAAACAGGTATTTTATGTCTATCAAAAAAAAATGATGATATTTTAATGTGGTCTCATTATTCTGATTGCCACAGAGGAATCGTTCTAGGATTTGATCTTAGCCAAGATCTTGATTTTTTCGCTCCTGTAATCAGTATCAAATACGAGAAGGAGTATCCTGTATATAATTATTTGAGAGATAAAAATAAATTTGCTGATATACTTATTAGACAAAAAAGTGATCATTGGTCCTACGAACAAGAGTACCGCGTTGTGAAAATGAACCAAACTGGAGCAGTAAAATTTAAGAAAGAGACATTGAAAGAAGTGATTTTTGGCTGTAAGTGCAAAAATGAAGAGATTGAAAGAATTAAAAAATCGGCACTTTCAAGTGGCTTTACCCCAATTTTTTCAATCGCGCATAAAAATAATAAGCAATATAAATTAGATGTAACAGTTATACATTAATACCGGAACTCAATTCTGAAAACGAAAAAAGCCTCACAGAAACATGAGGTTTTCATTTAAGATTAATCTGGAGGTAAACTTTTGGGAAGTTACAAGACTTTGCAAAAGTTATATCGTAACAAAGTTGATATCAATACCTACAAATAAATTTACGAGTTGCAATACTCGTATTCAGCTTATTGCAAGTAAGCCGCAGCACCCGTAGTGGTAATATTATTTTTTTCCTAAATCGCTATGGATTAGGTCATTCAAAGAAGCGATATTATTCTCGCGCAAAAAATTACCAAGCTCTTTGTCACTGCGTACCCCGAAATCTCGGTTATACTGTTTTTCTATGGTTCCCATATGCGTGTCATCTCTTTTGTCACGCAATTGCCCATCGGCATTCCTGCTTCTTTCACCGCGCATTCCTGGTGCATCATTTTTTTTAGCCATAACCTTTATTTTATATTTAAAATTGGGATTTATAATTCAATCGTCAGCTACTTTTTCCTTTTCAACAACAATTTATTCAATTCAATAAGATCAGCTAATCGTTGCTTGGCAGGAAATAATGACAAAAATTTTATTATGTCATAGTGACATTTTTTAAACTTTCTTTTACTCCCGCATTTACAATCATCGTTTCGTCCGCATATGTTATAATCATCGAAATAAGTCAGGAGATCAATAATCTCTTCAAATGACCTTGCTCCATTATCCTCGAGATAAAACTGCAAAATCCCTTCCGTTCCGTGTTCATATTCTCCTGATGCCCATCGTCCCTCCTTCTCAAAAAATAATTGGTTGGCGAAATACGGGATAACAAACTTTTCAAAGTATGTACACAAATTGATTCCTCTTCGACTATACAAAATTTCACGTTGTAAGACTGTTACACAGCAACTCCCGTCAGGATGGATATGCCTATAATCCACTTTGGGAATTTTCTGTGAAGTCTCAAATAAAGTAGGAAATGAATAAGGATATTCTGAAGTGACAATTACCCTTATCGAATAACTATCCCAATAAATCTCTTTGTCATCAAAAATATCAACCTCACCAGTAATGAAATGTTTCTTCTTAACGGTTTGCGAACGGAGTTTAGGATATCGTTGCAATAAATTTCCTATGTCTTTCTCTATTGACATGAGGTCCAAGGTTTTTGATCACCAATCACACTCACAAGATTTGCAGAATTATGTTGAATATTGTTGGACGCTTGAGGTTTTAATATCAATGTTCCATTAGGAGAACTCGCAACAAACTCCATCGACTTAATGGCCTTTAGCCAATTGAAATGATACTGCGTATACAAAGGGTCTCTGAAAATATACCGTGGGTCTTCAACAGCCGTGAAGCAAGATTTATCAATTTTTTTTATTTCATTTACAATATTCTCTCCAACCACTATCCCATTATTCTCAGCATGGACTTGCATTTTTGCAGCCAAACTTGTGTGAAGGCTAATCGTTGCTATTTCACTGGAATTATCAACCCCAGCCATAGTCCAAAGAACATCTTTGTCGTACCCCAAATCCACCCCGATCCTTGTTTTAATTCTCTCAACGCCATGTTCTTCAAAGAGATCTTTGAGATCATTCTCCATGAAATAACAGAAGAAACTCAACGCAGTTAAAGCATGAAATGTCACATCTTTTACATCACGCCCCCTCCCGCCAAAATACACCATCAACCCATCACCATGCAGTCGATGGATAAAACCTCCGAACTCAATACAGACTTTAATCGCTGCCAGCTGTAATGTGTTGGTAATGATCATTACAGTTTCTGGG
>JACVCQ010000224.1 GCA_016741945.1 Chitinophagaceae bacterium | reverse complement strand
AAATTTTTTTTCAACCCAGTTTTGTACCCGAGAGGTAAAAGAATTCAAGTTACCAATCCTGATTAAAATTAACGGTACAGGGATGGGAAAACCGGTGCCATTAAAACAGTAGATACCGATCGTTATGCACATCCTAACAGAACCATGAAGCCTGTTTGGTCGCCGGATAGTAAATGGATTGCTTATGTGCAATTGCAAAATAATCAGTTCAAAGCAGTAAAAGTGTACAATCTTGAAACAGGTGTGAGCAAACAGTTAACAGATGGTTTATCAGATGCCATTGATCCGCAATGGGATGAAACCGGTAAGTACTTATACTTTTTAGCAAGTACTGATTTTGGATTGGCAACCGGTTGGTTGGATATGAGTAATTACAATTATCCGGTAACACGTGCATTATACATTGCAGTACTGAGTAAAGATGCAGCATCTCCATTAGAACCCAAAAGTGATGATGAACCCGTGAAGAACCCGGCTGATACCGGTTCTAAACAAACCAAACCATCAGCCGCTTCCGGTGTTCAGGTGAAAATTGATTTTGATGGATTGGATCAGCGAATCATTGCTGCGAATATTCCATTGAGAAATTATACAGGCTTAGTAGCAGGACCTGATGGCACCGTGTTTTATATGGAAGCAATACCCAATCAGCCTGGTGTAGTATTGAATAGATACAGTACGAAAGATCAAAAAACGATTGAGTTTGCTAGAGCTGTGAATAGTGCAGTCACCAGTGCTGATCGCAAAAATTTATTGTATCGTTCAGGTGCCGGATGGTACATCGTTGGTACGTCGGCGGCACCTCGTCCGGGTGAAGGCAGATTGGCAACCGATGCCATGAAAGTATATGTGGATCCCGGTAAAGAAGCAGAACAGATCTATAAAGAAGGATGGCGTTTGCAAAGAGATTTTCTCTATGTGGATAATGTACATGGCGCACCATGGGATAAGATCTATGAGTGGTATAAGCCTTGGGTAAAACATGTAAAACACAGATCAGATCTCAATTATATCATTGATATTATTAGTGGAGAAGTGGCTGTAGGACATTCTTACGTGAGCGGTGGTGACTTCCCGGATCTGCTTACTGTTCCGGGTGGATTATTGGGTGCAGACTATCAAGTAGATAATGGTTATTTCAAGATCAAAAAAATATATACCGGTGAAAATTGGAATCCGGAATTAAGATCACCATTGAGTGGTCCGGGTATCCATGTAAAAGTGGGAGATTATTTACTGGAAGTGAATGGACAAAAATTAGATGCATCCATGAACCTGTATAGTTTATTTGAAGGCACTGCCAATAGACAAATTAAGATTAGGGTAAATAGTAAGCCTACATGGGAAGGATCACAATTGATAACGGTTGTTCCCATTGCCAATGAAGCCGCATTGCGATCTCGCGATTGGGTAGAAGGCAACCGTCGAAAAGTAGATGCATTATCAGGTGGTAAATTAGCTTATGTGTATGTGCCCAATACTGGTGATCCCGGATATACTTCATTCAATCGTTATTATTTTTCTCAACAAGATAAGCAAGGTGCTATCATTGACGAAAGAAATAATGGTGGAGGATCTGCTGCTGATTATATGATTGATGTGATGAGTAGAAAATTGCAAGGATATTTCAATAACAGGGTAGAAGGGCATCGTGTTTCAACCACGCCGATGGCTGGTATATGGGGACCTAAAGTGATGATCATTAATGAAAATGCAGGATCAGGTGGTGATCTGTTACCGTATATGTTTAGAAAGATGAAACTGGGTCCATTGGTAGGAACAAGAACATGGGGTGGACTGGTAGGTACTTGGGATACACCGCCCTTTATCGATGGTGGAAGAATGGTAGCACCCAGAGGAGGTTTTTTTGATACAGATGGTAAATGGGCTGTAGAAGCTGAAGGAGTAGCGCCGGATATTGAAGTGTTTCATGATCCAAAAGCGATCATAGAGGGACGAGATCCACAATTGGAAAAAGCTGTTCAGGAAGCTTTACGTTTAATGCCTACACAAGGAATTGAATTGAAGAAAGAACCTGCCCCACCGATTCGATCCTTCCGTCCGAAGAATTAGTCTTGTATCATTTTATTTTTATCGCCTGATCAAAAAGATCAGGCGATTTTTTATTTGGTAATGTGGTATTACCGGAATAGGTATTCTTTGGATATCACTTACTATTTTATTTTTATCCCTTACATTGTGGTTGTCTAAAATAAATGCCATGTTAAGGAGAAAATTTATTGCACAAACTGGATTGACGGCTGCTGCTATGACTGTACTTCCTTCCATCAATACTTATGCTGAAACCAAAGCTGAAAAAGTGCGTCTCGCCATTATTGGCACAGGTCTTCGCGGACAAAATCATTTAGACTTGATTTTACGCAGAGCTGATACAGAGCTAGTGGCCATTTGTGATATCAATGATAAAATGTTGGAAGCTGCCAAAGCTATGATTGCCAAAAGTGGTAAGCCTATGCCACAAGTATTTACGGGAGACCCTTATGCATGGAAGAAAATGATTACAACACATCAGCTCGACGGTATTATCATCGCCACTCCTTGGGAATGGCATAAAGAAATGATTATCGGATCCATGCAAGCAGGTATTAAATATGTTGGCTCTGAAGTAATGATTGGTATTAGTTTAGAAGATCATTGGGAAGTAGTGCGTGCTGCTGAATCAGCCAAAGCACATGTGATGATGCTGGAAAATGTTTGTTATAGAAGAGATGTGATGGCGGTACTGAATATGGTTAGACAGAACCTGTTTGGAGAGTTGATTCATCTTCAGGGGGGGTATCAGCATGATCTTCGGGAAGTAAAATTTAATGACGGCATTCATCCTTATGGTTATGGTGTAGAGTTTGGTGAAAAAGGATTTTCTGAAGCGGCATGGCGTACGGCTCATTCTGTGAATCGAAACGGAGATTTATATCCAACACATGGTATTGGTCCGGTTGCTCACTATATCAATATCAACCGTGGTAATCGTTTTGTTTCATTGTCTTCATTTGCTTCCAAAGCAAGAGGCTTACACAATCATATTGTAAAGAATGGAGGTGAAAACCATCCTAATGCCAAAGTGAAATTTAAATTGGGCGATGTAGTTACCACAAATATCCTTTGTGCCAATGGTGAAACTATTTTGTTACAGCATGATACCAACTTACCAAGACCTTATTCTTTAGGTTTTAGGGTACAAGGAACAGAAGGAATTTGGATGGATATTAACAAGGGGATTTATCTGGAAGGTAAATCAGCCAAAGCGCATCAATGGGATAACAGCAAAGACTGGTTAGATAAATATGATCATCCTTTATGGAAAAGATGGAGTAAAGAAACAGATGGAGCGGGACATGGTGGGATGGATTTTTTTGTGATCCACTCATTTATTGAATCCATCAAAAGAAAACAAGCAACACCCATGGATGTATATGATGCTGCTAGTTGGAGTGCCATTACACCATTGAGTGAACAATCCATTGATCTGGGTAACCAAACCATTCCATTCCCAGATTTCACTGGTGGACAATGGATGTATCGTAAGCCAGTATTTGCCTTGAATGATGAATTCTGATGAAACAATGATAAATAGTCTTCCTCCCATATCTGTTTTGGAAGTTTATGGTTTACATGATTCATCTATTGAAGTAACAACCATTAGCAATGGACTGATCAATCGTACCTGGAAACTGAGTAAGGGTAATCACGCTTGGATTCTTCAACGAATTAATACTACTGTTTTTCAAAGGCCTGAATGGATTCAAGAAAATATAGAACAATTGGGTGTTTATATTTTGTCTGTTTCTCCCCATTACTTATTCACCATGCCACTCAACGCCTCAAATGGAACAACCATGGTAAAACAAGGAGATGGGTTTTATCGATTGTTTACTTATATCCCTAATTCACGAACTATTACAGTAGTAGAAAATACACAACAGGCAAAAGAAGCAGCTTTTCAGTTTGGAAACTTTACCAGACAATTTTCCAGTTTCGATTGTTCAAAACTGCAAATTACCATCACAAGGTTTCATGATCTTTCATTTCGGTATGAGCAGTTTCAGCAAGCACTTCGCAATGGTTTAGAGGAACGTATGATACTGGCTGAAAAATGGATAAATTTATTAGTATCCTTTTCTTTCATTGAACACACTTATCGTTCTATATTGAGTGACCCGGAATTTAAAATAAGGGTGACGCATCATGATACCAAAATCAGTAATGTTTTGTTTGATGAAAAAGATAGAGGATTATGTGTAATTGATTTAGATACAGTAATGCCCGGGTATTTTTTCAGTGATCTTGGTGATATGTTCAGAACCTATCTCTCTCCGGTAAACGAGGAAGAAACAAACCTAAGTTCCATTCATGTACGAATGGATATGTATAAAGCCATTGTAGATGGATATGCACAAGGAATGGGAGATATTCTTACAAATAAAGAGCGACGGTCGTTTTTTGATGCAGGAGCCATCATGATTTACATGCAAGCACTTCGTTTCATGACTGATTTTTTACTGGGTGATCGATATTATCAAATACAATACCCCACACATAATTTTGAGCGTGCCAAGAATCAGATTACTTTATTGCAGGAATATTTAGGTAAAAAAGAAGAGCTTCAGTAATCTCAGAAATTTTTTTATAAAGGAATACAAACCGCTGCTTTGATCATACCCGCTTCGGGAGTATCTATCAAAATACGTGCTTTTTGCCCATAAATACTGTATATACGTTTTCTGATTTCACTCAGATGTTCATTCTCCTGTTCCAGATAGTTTGATAAGTTACCTGAACTGATGACGCCAAAACAATGTACATCTTCTTTGTATTCAGAGTAAATATCAATACTTGCTGTTTTGACTTTATCATCGAAACCATGACGAATGGCTTTCTCCACCAGATACTGGAGTACCATAGCAGGAACAGGTTGATCTAATGTATCGTCTTCAATGTCATATTGAGCATATAATTGATCTGCAAAACGAATCTGCTCAAGTGCAATATAATCTTTGATAATCGATAATTCTTTTTCAAAAAGTGTTTTTTCTGCCTTGTCTACCTGAATGCTATTCCGCAAAATATTACTCAGCATGGTAATGGCTTTTCTGGCTCTTACAGGGTCGTCTGTAACC
>JACVCQ010000223.1 GCA_016741945.1 Chitinophagaceae bacterium | reverse complement strand
GTATAATAAGGGGCTATATCATCAAAGCCTTAAGATATTGGATCGTGCAAAAGAGTTGGCACACCAGTATCATCAGGATAGTTTCTTGATTCAAATTATATCATTGGAAAAAAAGATAGAGACGCTTCATATCACTAGAAGTATGCAAGACAGGGCTGAACAATTGACAGCTGAAGCGAATGTGGTCAATGAAAAAAGAAGGGTCATTACGCAATTATCCAATTTGGCTTTGCAGTTGTATAGTTGGTATGTAAAGAATGGTCATGCCAGAAATGAAGCAGATGAGAAAGACATCAAAGAATTTTTCAAAAACCAGTTACCACACAATGCAGATACACTCAATGGATTTTATGAAAGATTGTATTTATATCAAAGCTATTGTTGGTATGCATTTATTCGACAGGATTTTTTGATGTATTACCGCTATAGTCAAAAGTGGTTAAGTCTTTTTGAAAAAGAACCGCTGATGGTTGATGTAGAGACGGGGCATTATATTAAAGGCTTACATAATCTGCTCAATGCGCATTTCGATCTTAGAAATTTTAAAGCGTTCAGCTATGTACTCAAGAAATTTGAACTATTTGCTGAGAGCGAAACTGCAAATAAGCATGATATATTCCGTGTACATAGTTTTATTTATATCCATAGCGCTAAACTGAATCAGCATTTGATGCAGGGTAGTTTTCAAGAAGGATTAACATTAGTAGCAGATTTGGAGAAGCAGTTATCTGATAACGCATTGTATATTGACCAGCATCGGGTATTGGTATTCAATTATAAAATAGCTTCCTTGTATTTTGGAAATGGTAATTATAATACCTGTATTGATTATTTAAGGAGAATCATTAATGATCATGTAGACTTACGGAATGATCTACAATGTTATGCTCGCTTATTACACTTGATGGCTCATTATGAATTGGGGAATGCCGAGTTGATCGAAAGCTCTTTGATTAAATCGGTGTATCGTTTCATGGCTAAAATGGATAATCTTACAATAGTGGAAGAGGAAATGTTTCGTTTTCTTAGACATTCCTTTCAAATACCCGCAAAACAAGTCAAAACAGAATTACGCTCTTTTTTAGAAAAAATCAAGCAATATGAAAAGAGTCGCTTTGAGACCCGATCATTTGCATACTTGGATGTGATTTCATGGGTAGAGAGTAAAGTGTATGGAAAAACCATGAGTCAGGTGATACAAGATAAATACCTGCTGAGTAAACATCGATAGTTTTATTCTTCAAAATACGCCAAACTTCCACCCACCCACTCTTTATCCTTATTATAACGAACACCAATCATTTTCCCTTTACTCAAGCGAGCTAAATTATTGGTGGCGATGGGTCTGCTCGCTCCCTCTTTCCAAAAATAAAAAATGCGTAGCTCAACTTTCGCAGGTATATCAGGTGTTTCAATTACATCTGCATACTGTACTTTCTTTTGTAAGATCCAGTTTTCCGGATCTTTTATTTTATCGATGTCTGCTTGTGTAACATCAATCACCACTCCCTGACCCGCAAAAGAGAATAAAGGTTTTAATACATATTGATCCAGTTGTTGAGGCACTTCATCAAGTTCACTCAAGAAAAAAGTTTTAGGAACATAGGGATGATCAATAAACGGAAGGGTATATTTACTGATGCGATAAAACCAATTAGGATGCGGTACCCATTCTACATCCAGTTCTTCCAACATTAATTTTCCTTTCTCGCGTATATCTTCGGATTGTTGTTGAAGGTCATCAAAAATGATACGGTTATAAATTCTCTGCACCCTGATCTTTTCACCGGACGTATTTTGATAAAACAATTGATTACCTTCTTTTTGTAATTCAGTCAAACAAACAATAGGGATTCCGGTATATTCACTGGTACAATAAAAATCAATTCTTGTTTTTTGCTGATGGGGTAACAGTTCCAGCAGTATCACATTTTCTGGTTGATGTTTTCCCAGAATGATTTCTTTTAATAAAGACAAATAGCTGTTCCGATCAAATCCATTGAGATAAGTGTTATAGCCATGGGGTACCTGAAAATGTTTTCTGACGATATCATCCTGCCATACCTGGTATCCAAATAAAGTGGGAAAGCCCTGCATTTCAATTAACTGAGGCTCATATTCTCCCGCTTCATTCACACAAACACCAAAATCAAAAGCAATAAAATGAGTATGATCATTTTCATTGGGTACCCTTAGGTCTGGTGGAATGGCATGCGAACTCAATGTTTTAAAATTGAATTGTGTAATCACATCTACAATATGCTCACAAGCGGATAATATTTTTTCCTTAAAACTTCGATCAACAAATACCGGGGTTTCAGCAACCCGAAATTCAATAGCGCCGGGGAATTTGCTATTCAACTCTTCTAAATACGCGTTGTATTGATCCGTAGTAAATTGTTGATTAAATGCTTGTCTTATAGAAGGTACCATACAATAAAATTAGGTCTTTGAAAGTAAAAAAACCTTTTGATACCTAAAAGAGAATCAATCAGATAAACTTTAATTTAACCTTGTTGTGAAAAGGCAGATTCTTGAACAGATTGGTTCAAAAAATTGGGCAGAATTGTATGATAAGTGAAAAGAATCTTTTCCGGGTCTTGTAATTGTTCTACCATGCTTTGCCATTTGGCTGCTCCATGATTATCGATCACGGTTTTCTTTTTATCCTCTCTCATTAAATACATGTGCATACCCACTGCATCAGCTTCCGGATGAAATTGGGTTCCAATAAAATGATCATTGAAGCGGATAGCCATCACAGCGCGTTCATAAGGTACATGGGGTCTGTTTTTCTCTATCGCTAAAATCGATGCACCCATGGCGGTGTGTTTACTGATTTCCGGCTCAATTACCTGATAATCTCTACTATCGACGCAATAAAAAGGATCCCTCAGTCCATCAAATACCGGCTCAATACTTCCGGGGTCTAGCATATGTACCGGAAATACACCAAAAGCGGTAGATCTTCTTTTGCATACGTTACCGATCCCATAATGTCTACAAATCAATTGAAAACTATGACAGATGAAGAATACATTTTTCCTGTCTGAATCAACCGAAGTTTTATTAAAAGATTCGATACTTTCCAACCAAGCAAAATAAGCTGCTTCCCATGCAGATCCCTCTGTTTCTAAAGGAGAACCCGGACCACCACTAGAGATATAAATATCAAATGTAGTATCAGGAACAGACAGCTGTTGTCTAACATCGAATTCCTGGTACACAAGATCAAAACCTTTATCAGATGCCCAAGTATGAACAATCTCTTTGATACAACGCATACCCTGATTGGCCTGACCTTCATACAGATCCAGTACAGCTATTCTTATTTGTTTCTTTTCAGACCACATGGGGGATGAAGTTTGATTCTTTGATCTGTAATCTTTGATTTCTTAATTTTCCGAAGAAAAAAAATCAAGAAATCAAAGATCAAGAAATCACAGGTTAAAGATAACTCAGGTTTGTTTTGGGTGTTAATGTTAAAACTGTATGGTACATCAACTTAATGGTTTCTTCGATATCATTTTTATGCAACATCTCAACTGTGGTATGCATATATCTTAATGGAATAGAAATCAATACCGACGGGCATCCATCATTCGCATAGGCAAAACTATCAGTGTCAGTACCGGTACTTCTGCTCAGCGTTCTAAGTTGAACCGGGATTTTATTTTTTTCCGCAACATCTTCTACAATTTTCAACAATTTATTATGAATAGCGGGGGCATAAGCCAAAGAAGGACCTTTACCACATTGGATATCGCCCTCAATGATCTTACTGATCATTGGAGTGCTGGTGTCGTGTGTAACATCTGTTACAATGGCAATATCTGGTTTAATTCTTCTGGCAATCATTTCAGCACCTCTCAATCCAATCTCTTCCTGAACGGCATTCACTATATATAAACCAAAAGGTAATTTCTTTTTATGCTCATGTAGTAATCGGGCTACTTCCGCAATCATGAATCCACCGATACGATTATCAAAAGCACGACCGATATAAAAATCATTGGCCAGTTCATCAAAACCTTCTTGATATGTTACCACTGCACCAATATGTATACCAAGTGCTTCTACTTCTTTTTTGTTACGTGCACCACAATCCAGACAAAGATTATCGACTTTGGGTTGTGGTTCTTTTGCATCAGGATTGCTAAGACGGGTATGAATCGCAGGCCATCCAAAGACGGCTTTTACCGGACCTTTTTTGCCATGGATGAAAACACGCATGGCTGGTGCAATCTGATGGTCTACACCGCCATTTCTTTTCAAATAAATCAATCCTTGGTCATTGATATAATTCACAAACCAACTGATTTCATCAGCATGGGCTTCAATCACAACTTTAAAAGGGGCTGTTGGATTGATCACGCCTACTGCTGTTCCATAAGGATCAGTAAAAAAACTGTCTGTATAAGGTTTTACATAATCCAGCCAAACTTTCTGTCCGCTACTTTCAAAACCAACAGGAGATGGGGTATTGATGTATTTTTTCAGGAAATCAATAGAATGATCCGTAAGGATAGATGTAGATTTTGTCTTTGATACTTTTTTTACTTTTGCCATAATTCTTTCTTCAATTAAAATAATATGTGCTATTTAGGAGTGCTGTACAAAACTTCCGCAAATACCACAAAATGCTTTTACCAACATTAATCCGTCAATAATTGCAAGATAATAGAGAATGCTTTTACGACGGTGCATATGGTAGGTTACAATTATCAACAAAATAAAGGGTATGGTGTTGATGAGCATACGGAATAATGGAAATTGATGTAATATCCCATAAGTCAGAAAAGTGCCTAAGCCAATGACTGTCAGTGGTATGATGATATAAAAAAGGGTTCTGCGTAGCCCGAAACTTACTACAAAGGTCTTTAACTCCTGATTATAATCAGTAGCATAATCTTTGATATCAAAAAGAATACATAACATGGCGATAAACATTCCATTTTTCAGAAAGAGCAAAAAATGGAAAATACCGGGTTAATAACGGCTATTGTTTTCAATGGCGGGAAAAATGGCAGGATATAAATTTACCACTACCTCCCAAATAAAGCCCAAGACCAAAGGGTTGATCCATCCCTTTTACCCAAAAATTGTTTTGTTAAGCCAAGGCATGGCATTCCCGTAATCCCACAATCTTTAAAA
>JACVCQ010000222.1 GCA_016741945.1 Chitinophagaceae bacterium | reverse complement strand
ATCAACAGTTACTGCTAATCCTTTTCCGGTTCCTTTTGCCAATACTACGGTTGCATCACTAGGAGAATTGGTTGAGGTATTCGCAGCCCCCACCATGCTATCATATTGCGTGTATACCCAACGCTTAGAAGCGATATTGGGAATTTGAACCAATTGTTCTGCAACAGATTTAATATCTGTTACATCTGAAATACTGTTGACATCAAATGCCTTGATCTTTTCAAAATATTTAGGTTCACGGTATTCACGTGTGTATTGAGGAGCGCCGCCACCGAGTACAAGTTCATGAGCCGGAATTTCTGCCTCCAGTTCTCCATGCATGTAGAATTTCAATAAGCCATCACCCGTTACTTCTCCAATATTACTGGCTGAGAGATCCCATTTCTCAAATACTTTCAATACCGCTTCTTCTTTTCCTTTTTCAACAACAATCAACATCCGCTCTTGACTTTCGCTCAGCAATAGTTCCCAAGCTTTCATGTTTTGTTGACGGGTGGGCACTTTTTCCAGATCGATACGCATACCGACTCCACCTTTTGCACTCATTTCTGCAGTAGAACAAATGATGCCAGCAGCACCCATGTCTTGCATACCTACTACAGCACCGGTGTTGATCAGTTCCAGACAAGCTTCCAGTAGTTTCTTCTCTTGGAATGGATCCCCTACCTGAACCGCAGGTAGTTCTTCAGCACTTTCCGCAGTAATATCGGCAGATGCAAAAGAAGCACCTCCAATACCATCTTTACCGGTTGCACTGCCCACGAAGAAAACCGGGTTACCAATACCTGCAGCAGTAGCGCTAATCATATCACCTGCCTTCATAATACCTACACTCATGGCATTCACCAATGGGTTGGTATGATAACAATCTTCAAAATATACTTCACCACCCACTGTAGGCACACCAAAACAGTTACCATAATGCCCAATACCATGCACTACACCACTTAATAAACGTTGTGTTTTTTTATCTTTTAGATTCCCAAAACGGAGACTGTTCAGAGAAGCAATAGGTCTTGCTCCCATGGTAAAAATATCTCTCTGAATTCCACCCACCCCTGTAGCAGCACCTTGAAAGGGCTCAATGGCGCTGGGGTGATTGTGACTTTCGATTTTAAATACAACGCCAAATCCATTACCCATGTCCATCAAACCGGCATTTTCTTCTCCGGCAGCCACAAGCATTCTACCTCCATCCCGAGGCAATGTTTTGAGC
The DNA here is from genome assembly GCA_016741945.1 of Chitinophagaceae bacterium. Taxonomy (GTDB): domain Bacteria; phylum Bacteroidota; class Bacteroidia; order Chitinophagales; family Chitinophagaceae; genus Sediminibacterium. The sequence continues at coordinate 3,946 of JACVCQ010000222.1, read as the reverse complement.
CACTTGATAGAGTTTTTGTAACTACAATGTTCACTCCACATACCACTGAATGCACATAATTCAGTGAAGTTGGGAGTTCTGCCTAGTTTCTGTTTAATGAGTTCGAATTCTTCTGCTGTAAGACGCAGTTTTTCGGCGGTTTGAACGGTAATTTCCATGATGCTGCGAAGGTAAGTAAGAAAGTGAAAGGTGAAAAGTGAAAGGTGGGGTTGGGTTATGGTTTATAGTCCATGGTACATAGCTTATGGTCTATGGTCCTCCCTTTCACTTTTCACTTTTCACCTCCCTCTCAGCCCTTCACAACCCTACCACTACCATTCTTATGGGTGCGAACTGTTTGGGCGTTGCCGGAATAGTAAACACTACCACTACCGGAGATATTTACATCAATAGAAGTATTGGCATGAACTTTTATACTACCACTGCCACTGATACGAGCGCTGACATCATCGGAAATGACTTCTTTACAATCGATATTACCACTACCGCTGATACGGGCTTCAATTTCTTTAGCGGAACCTTTCATCTTAATACCTCCACTTCCCGATACAGAAGCATCTATTTCATTGAACTTGTTGAATTCAAATCGGATATTACCTGAACCGGATACCAAAACATTGGTAGTACCGTCATTTGTAAATTCACCTCTGCCAATAATATCTCCACTACCGGAAAGCGAAAGATGCTGAAGTTTTGTAGCTGTTACATACACCGTAATCTTATTTTTTGACCGAATATTTCCATACTTCTTAGCGCGGATATAGAGTTTTCCATTTTCGACCACTGTTTCAATATGTTCCAATAAATTTTCATCCCCCTCCACTACTACATCAGTACTGTTACCATAAGCAACCATCACATCCCATGAACCAGAAGAACTAATACCGATAAAAGATTCCACTTTTCTGGTTTCTTTTTTCAGAATACCATTTCCATCAATGCGCTTCCAATTCCATTGAGATGAAGCTCCCATACTGATCAGCAGTAAGACTAATACCCATATTTTTTTCATAATCAGGTGTTTTTCAGTTGAACGGTGGAGTTTTAAAATTGTTACAAAAAAAAGCCATCTCCTTGAGGCAGATGGCTTTTTTAATTTGATCCAATCTTTTTATTCAGCGATTACCAAAGAATTGAAGTATTTATCACGCAGTTCTTTGTTCTCTCCTTCTTTACCTGCTTTATATACCAAAGTAACCGCATATGCTTTGTAGAAAATCATTCTGCTTGTAGAAACAGATGTTTTACCATCTTTTACGCTTTTAATATCAAACTGATAGTAAAAATGCTTGTCTTTATACTTACCTTCTGATTCACTTAATATCTCACCGCCACTTTGGGTCATGCCCATTTTCAATTGTTCTTTAAACTCTTCTGTTTCTTTCATACCATCAATTTGCTCTTCGCTCATACCAAATGAGCCAAAATCAAGTAAGATACTAGTTATTTCTGCAGAATCGGCTGCTACATATTTTTTAACTTTTTGAGGAGCTCCGTTGGTATTCACTTCAACAGGCTCTGCAGGCATTTCAACGGTTACCTTATCAATTACAGTTACTTTTTTCCAATCATCAGCTATGATTGTAAAGGCAGAGGTTGCAAAAGCCACCAGACAAATCAGTGCAAGTTTTTTCATTTTTTCGATTTTGATATAGGTTGCGAAACTGCCGAAAAAATTACACCAACTGAAAAATATTCCTGCTTTGACCTTAATAATCTAATAATCAATGCTTTGAGCAGGATTTTTTAAAAATTTCAAACAAATTAAAATAAAATCTATATTTATTTTTTTTCACAAAATCTCCGTTTTTTGAAGTCTGCCAACAAAGAAATTGACATTTTATTCATTTTTACGCCTAATTTTACGCTGTCAAAAAAAACAACCCTATGTCTTTACGCTTCGACGCAATCAGTAACATCAACAACACTGAAACCGCAGTTCCGGCCAGTGCCAAGATCACAGGTATTTTCGGAACCAATGTATTTACCCTTAAAACTGCACGCGAATACCTAAGTGATGAAGCTTATAAAAGTCTAATCACCAGTATCCGTGGAGGTAAAAAAATTGACCGTAATGTAGCTAATCAGATCGCGAATGGTATTCGCGCCTGGGCTGAAAGTAAAGGCGTAACACACTATACACACTGGTTCCAGCCATTGACCGGTACCACTGCTGAAAAGCACGATTCTTTCTTCACCCTGAAAGGAGATGGTACAGCCATTGAAGAGTTTGACGGAGCTGCATTGATTCAACAAGAGCCGGATGCTTCCTCTTTCCCCAGCGGTGGTTTGCGTGCTACTTTTGAAGCACGTGGTTACACAGCATGGGATCCTTCCTCACCTGCATTTATCATCGAAATCGGACAGGGTAAAACTTTATGTATCCCTACCATATTTGTAGCATATACAGGAGAATCACTGGATTATAAAGCTCCTCTTTTGAAAGCGATTGAGGCATTGAATAAATCTGCTGTTGAGGTTTGCCACTATTTTGATAAGAATGTGACCAAAGTAACTCCAACCCTCGGTTGGGAACAAGAATATTTTGTGATCGATGAAGCACTGGCTACTGCACGTCCTGACTTGATCCAGTGCGGACGTACTGTTTTTGGTGCTGCCCCCGCTAAAGGACAGCAATTGGAAGACCATTATTTTGGTTCTATCCCTGAACGTGTGTATGCTTTTATGCGCGACTTCGAGCAAGAATCATATAAGCTCGGTATTCCATTACGCACGCGTCACAATGAAGTAGCGCCCGCTCAATTTGAATGTGCGCCTATTTTCGAAGAAGTAAATATTGCAGTTGACCACAATACTTTATTAATGGATGTAATGACACGTGTTGCCAAGCGCCATAAGCTGGTAGTACTGTTACATGAGAAACCATTTGCAGGCATCAATGGTAGTGGTAAACACAATAACTGGAGTATGGCTACTGATACCGGTGTAAACTTGTTGGCACCCGGTAAAACACCGAAGACCAACCTCATGTTCCTGACTTTCTTCGTGAACACAATCAAAGCCGTTCATGACTATGCAGATATCATGCGTGCCGCTATTGCTTCTGCACCGAACGATCACCGTTTAGGAGCCAATGAAGCACCTCCGGCGATTATTTCTGTTTTCGTTGGACAATACCTGGCTAAAGTTTTATCGGATATTGAAACACGTGTCAGCACTAAGTTTGATGAGCAAGATGAAGCGATCCTGAAACTGGATTTACATCGCAGTATTCCTGAATTGTTACTTGATAATACAGACCGTAACAGAACTTCCCCATTTGCATTCACGGGTAATAAATTTGAGTTCCGCGCTGTAGGCTCTTCTGCTAACTGCGCTATTTCAATGACCGTATTAAACACGATTATGGCAGACACTTTGAAGAAATTCAAAGCCGATGTTGACGCCATCATCGAAAAAGGTGATAAAAAAGAAATCGCCATCATGCAAGTGATTCAGCGTTACATTGTAGAAAGCAAAAATGTACTGTTTGAAGGTGATGGTTATAGCGAAGAATGGCATAAAGAAGCAGAACGCAGAGGTCTTCCAAACTTGAAAACAACCCCAGTAGCATTGGATGCATTAGTGACCGACAAAGCCAAGAAACTGTTCGAAAACAATGGCGTATATACACATGTTGAATTGGAAGCACGTCACGAGATCGAGCTAGAAAAATACATCAAGAAAGTACAGATCGAAGCGAGAGTGATGGGTGATCTGGCTATCAACCATATTATTCCTGCAGCGATTACTTATCAGAATGAATTATTGACCAATATCAATGGTCTCAAGTCCGCCGGATTAGGAGAAGCTGCTTACAAAAGTCAGTTGACTATTCTAAAAGAAGTAAGTGAACATATTCAGGTGATCCATGACAATGTAAATGCTATGGTAGAGACACGTAACATGGCAAACAAAATTGAAAACTCCCGTTGAAAACCCATGG
>JACVCQ010000221.1 GCA_016741945.1 Chitinophagaceae bacterium | reverse complement strand
TACTGGGACGTAGCTCTATAAGTGTCGATTCGCTCCGTATCTCTAGAACGCGTCCCAGAGGTCGCCTACGTTGAGGGTGTTAAAGGTCTTTGTGGTCAGACCGCATTCCAAATTCGAGGCTACATCTGTCTCATCATCTTTGAAGCGTTTCAAACTTCCCATTGCAGCACTTTGTCCTTCGCCTTTAGGGTATTCAACAATACCATCGCGAATGATTCGGATCTTGCTGTTACGGCTAATCTTTCCATCCAACACAAAGCAACCGGCAACGGTGGCTTTATCAAATTTATACACTTCACGTACTTCCACATTGGCTGTGATCTTCTCTTGTATCTTAGGCTCCAACATTCCTTCCATCGCACTCTTGATTTCGTCGATGGCTGTATAGATGATAGAGTAGAGTTTTATCTGTACTCCTTCGTTCTCAGATAATTTATTGGCCTGCATTGAAGGACGTACGTTAAAGCCAATGATGATGGCATCCGATGCTGTTGCCAATAATACATCACTTTCAGAAATCTGTCCAACCCCTTTATGCACCACTCGTACAGCGATTTCTTCGGTAGATAGTTTTTGTAATGAATCACTCAACGCTTCTACTGATCCATCCACGTCGCCCTTGATGATGATATTGAGCTCTTTAAAGTTACCCAATGCCAAACGACGTCCGATCTCATCCAATGTAATATGCTTTCTTGCACGCAAACCTTGCTCACGCAGGATCTGTGCACGTTTGGTAGCGGTTTCTTTTGCTTCAGCCTCATCTTCATACACTTTGAATTTCTCACCCGCTTGTGGTGCACCATTCAAACCAAGAATCACTACCGGAGTAGATGGTGGCGCTTCTTCAATACGTTGATTACGCTCATTGAACATCGCTTTTACACGACCATAGTATTGTCCGGATACAATCAGATCACCCTGACGTAATGTTCCGTTCTGTACCAATATGGTAGCCACATAACCACGTCCTTTATCTAGAGACGCTTCAATAATAGTACCGGCTGCTTCCCTTTCCGGATTGGCTTTCAGGTCTAACAATTCTGCTTCCAGTAATACTTTTTCCAGTAGCAAATCCACATTCAATCCTTGTTTGGCTGATAATTCCTGGTTCTGGAATTTACCACCCCAGGCTTCCACCAGGATATTCATTTGTGATAACTGCTCGTATATTTTTTGCGGATTGGCTCCGTCTTTATCAATTTTATTCACTGCAAAGATCATCGGTACATTGGCCGCTTGTGAGTGGCTGATGGCTTCGCGTGTTTGTGGCATTACAGCATCATCTGCTGCTACCACAATAATCGAAATATCCGTCACTTTCGCACCACGTGCACGCATTGCGGTAAAGGCTTCGTGACCCGGCGTATCCAGGAAGGTAATGGCTTTTCCATTCGGTAATGTTACCTCATAGGCACCAATGTGCTGTGTGATACCCCCTGCCTCACCCGCTACCACATTGGCATTACGGATATAGTCAAGCAATGAAGTCTTACCATGGTCAACGTGACCCATGATGGTAACAATGGGGGGTCTGGGAACCAGATCTTCTTCACTATCCTCCTCTTGTTCATCATCAAATTCATCTGTTTCGTCCACACCAATGAACTCTACTTCAAAACCATATTCACTGGCTACCAATTCAATCACTTCCGCATCCAAACGCTGGTTGATGGACACCATGATACCGAGGTTCATACATTTTCCGATCACAGCTGCAAAGCTCACATCCATCAGATTGGCCAACTCACTCACCGTCACAAATTCTGTAACCTGTAGTTTGTTGTCTTCACCCATCTCATTACCCATGGCTTCCGCAGCTTCATCACGCTTGGCTCTTCTGTATTTTGCTTTCAGGCTCTTACCGCGACCACCGGTTCCGGCCAGTTTGGCCTGTGTTTCACGGATCTTTTCCTGAATGGCTTTCTGATCAATTTCTTTGTCTTCAACCTGTTGTCCACCACCTCTTCTGTTTCTATCACGATTACCGCCCCCGCTTTTATTACCACCACCACCTTGGTTACGGTTGAAGTTGCCTCCACCACCGCCACCTTGGTTGTTTCTATTATTGGCAGGAACAATGGGACGATTAGGGCCAGTCATAGGACGTCCATCCGGACCCGTTTGAGGTGGAGGTGCTCCACCTTCTTTACGGTCTACAGGAATACGTTTGCGTTTACGCTTCTCATCTCTGGCAGCCGGTTTTGGACGGGTATCGCTATTTACCGGAAGTTCAATCTTACCCAGGATTTTTGGACCCTCTAATTTTTCGGCTCTGATATTTTCAATCACAGGAGGGGCATTATTATCTGCTTCTTCCGTTACTTGTGGAGCAGGTGTTGCCTGAATTTCAGGTACTACAGGAGCAGTGGGCTCTTCTTTTTTCGCTTTTATTTCCGATTCTTTAGGGGCAGCCGGTTCTTCTTTTTTCTTCGATACTTTTTTAGGACGTGTAGAAGAGTCAATTGTAGAGAGATCTATCTTATCCAACACTTTCGGCACTTCAATCTCCGGTGCTTCTGCTTTAATCACTTCCGGTTTTTCAATCACCGGTTCCGGTTGTACTTCAACCGGCTTTACATCCACCACCGGTTCAGGCTTCACCTCAGGTTTGGGTTCTTCCTTAGGAGGGGCTGCTGGTTTTTTCTCTTCTTTTTTATTGAAAGAAAGATCCTCTTCGTCTTTTTTCTTCTTAGCCTCAGCCTTTGCAGCTTTCGGAATCTCCACTTGATCGGCTTTGTTCTTAGCTACTTTATCACTTTGAAACTCTGCCTGAAGGGCATAGTACTGGTCTTCTGAAAGCTTGGCAGTAGGCTTCAGGTCATCTTTATTAAATCCTTTCTTCACCAAAAAGTCGATCAGGGTATCCTGACCAATATTGAACTCCTTGGCGGCTGCTAACAGTCTTGGTAATTTCAGTTCTGACATTCAAAATTTTTTGGTCCATAGTCCATCGTCAATGATCCATGAACTATGGACTATGGTCCATGGACTAATTATTATACGGCTACCAATCTGTTGGATAACGGTTTGTTACGCAACAAATATAGTTCCTTACCAGCGCTTATTCTTCTCTGTCGAATTCTTCTTGTAAGATTCTTCTTACTTCAGTAATGGTTTCTTTTTCCAAATCGGTTCTTCTTTCCAGTTCTTCTGCAGTTAGATTCAGGATACTGCGGGCAGTATCACAACCGATACGCTTGAACTCATCAATAACCCATGGTTCAATTTCATCACTGAATTCATCCAGATCAATATCAAATTCATCTACTACTTCTTCATCTTCTCTGAATACATCAATCTCATAACCGGTTAACTCACAAGCCAATTTGATGTTCACACCACGACGACCGATGGCCAAAGATACCTGATCTGCTTTCAGGTATACTTCTGCATGCTTCTTTTCATTGTCCAATTCCATATAACTGATCTTGGCAGGCGTCAATGAACGCTGGATCAATAACTGAATATTGGTGGTGAAGTTGATCACATCAATATTTTCATTCTTCAACTCACGAACAATACCATGAATACGGCTACCTTTCATACCTACACAAGCGCCCACCGGATCGATACGATCATCGTATGATTCAACCGCCACTTTAGCACGCTCTCCCGGATCACGTACGATTTTCTTAATAGCAATCAATCCATCAAAAATCTCCGGTACTTCAATCTCCAACAATTTAGCCAGGAATGTAGGACTGGTTCTGGATAGGATAATGACCGGTGTATTGTTTTTCAGATCCACACGTTCAACAACCGCACGGATATTTTCTCCTTTTTTGAAATAATCCTGTGGTATTTGTTCAGACTTTGGAAGGATCAATTCATTGCCTTCTTCATCCAACAGCAATACTTCTTTTTTCCAAACCTGGTATACTTCTGCACTGATGATCTCTCCAATTCTATCACCGTATTTCTTGATCAATACATTTTTCTTCAAATCACTGATACGACTGGCCAGTGTTTGCTTGGCAGCAAGAATAGCACGGCGACCGAAGTCAACCATATCTACTTCCTCATACAATTCTTCACCCACTTCAAAGTCGGGTTCAATCTTCACTGCATCTGTATAAGCAACTTCCGATAATGGATCAATCACTTCACCATCTTCTACAATCATACGTCTGCGGATGATCTCCAAGTCTCCTTTCTCAGCGTTTACGATCACATCAAAGTTTTCGTCGCTACCGTATTTTTTACGAAGCAGTGTTTTGAATACATCTTCCACCACTTTCATCATCGTGGGACGATCAATATTTTCTGCGTCTTTAAATTCCTGAAACGCTTCGATGAGGTTGATACTAGCCATGTCTTAAGTTTTAGATATTCGCAAGACAAGCTTCAAGCTACAAGCTTCAAGCTTCAAGTTTTGCTGAATTAAAATTTGATTTGAACAGTTGTTGATTTTATATGATTGAATGGTATTACTAATTGTTGAGTTACTGCTTTTTTGCCTTTGCCTTCGGTATGTTCTATAATAATATCTGCTTCTGCTACTTCCAATAACTTACCATCTTTTTTAGTTCCGTCTGCAAACAGTACTTCTATAAAACGACCGATATTTTTTTTATACTGGCGATGTAATTTCAAAGGTTCATCCAATCCGGGGGAAGATACTTCCAGTGAAAATTCGCCTTCCGGATACATGCCTGTTTCTTCTATCAGCTTATACAGCTTCCGATTAAAGGATACACATTTCTCAATGGCCAGTCCTTCATCACCATCCAAAAACACTTTTACATTGTTGGTAGGTTTGATACGAACCGATACACAGAAATAAGCAGGCTCTTCTGTCAGCATAGTGCTAATAAGCTGCTCAATCTTTGTTATTTGTGTTTCTATTGACATATCTAAATAGAAGAAGGGAACGCTTCCGTTCCCTTCTATTGCTCTTTTCCTAATGCAAATGTAGTGTATTTAATCCTTACGTTCCAAATCTACCTCACCTCCTTCCCCTCCCCCCACAGGGAGAGGGGAAGGGGTGAGGTCTTTTTTTTATCTTTGTGGGATGGTGAAGATTATTTTATGGGGGTTTTTGATTTACTTCCTTTATAACCTGATTTTTAAATTCATACTACCGGTTGGTAAAGTGGCTTCTCATATGAAGTGACACGTGAAGAAAATGCAGGAACAGCAGGAGGCAGCTAGAAAGTAGTTTGAAGAA
>JACVCQ010000220.1 GCA_016741945.1 Chitinophagaceae bacterium | reverse complement strand
GAATAAGCCCGGCAACTTGCTGAAAGTGGTGGAAGGAATGAATGTAGGCACTTTTGTAAGCTAATCGCCCGTTGGTGTAAAACATCGGTTATTATTGAATGCTGTTGGTAATTTCACTCTAATGAAAAAATTATTGATACTCATTTGTTGTCTGAATACAGAAATGGCGCTTTCACAAGCCCGTCTCACCCTTTCAGATGCCATCAATCTTGCACTGAAGAACAGTCTGGATATTCAATTGGCTAAGAATAATGTAGAGATCAGCAATATCAATAATCACCCGGGTGTTGCGGGCGCATTACCTACGGTTACAGCAACCGCCAATGACAATGAACAGATCATTTCCATCAACCAAAAATTTCCGGATCCCTCAAGAAATACAACGCGTAATAATGTTGGGTCTAATAACTTAAATGTGGGTGTTACCGGAAGTATTTTGTTGTCAAATGGTTATCGGGTGGTAACTACTAAAAAGAGATTGAATGAACTGGTGATCCAAAACCGTTACCTCCTTGATGCTCAGATTCAGAATACGATGGCAGCAGTGGCTACCCGTTATTATGATGTGGTTCGTCAACAGGAATTCATCAAAACCATTGAACAATCCATTGATGTGTTTCAAAAAAGGTTGGATATCCTACTGGCACGTAAGGAAGCAGGATTGTCTAATAACGCAGATATTTTTCAAGCCCGATTAGACCTGAACTCACAAATACAATTGAAACAACAGCAGGAATTGGTGATACAACAGGGTAAAACGGATTTGTTGAATTTATTATTCCTCAATCCTGATTCTACCATCCATATTCGGGATACCATTATTGTAGAGCGTAATCTTTCATTGGAAAATATTCGTGCAAAGCTGAAAGATAATCCGCAGTTATTGAGTGCCAATGAACAGATCAAGATCAATGAACTGATTGAAAAAGAAACGGAAGCATTGGGATTACCTACCCTTCGTGCGAATACCGGATACAATTTCAACAATACTAGAAGTGGAGCGGGTTTCATTTTGCAGAACCAGAGTTATGGTCCTTTTATTAGTTTAAACCTGAGTATTCCCATTTATAATGGTACGGTATTCAAACGTCAGCAACAAGTAGCAGAAATGAATTCAAAAAATGCAGTGTTGCAAAAAGAAACTTTGGTACAAACTTTAGAAACAGGTGCTGTAAGAACCTATCAAGCATATAAAAATGCCTTACAACAATTGGAAACAGAGGTTGAAAATTATAAACTCTCCATGCAACTGGTAGATCTTGTCTTAAAGCGTTTTGAACTCAATCAGGCTACTATCATTGATGTACGTCAAGCACAGCAAAGTTTTGAAGCATCAGGTTTCAGGTTATTGAATTTGAATTATACGGCTAAGCTGGCGGAGATTGAACTGAAAAGACTGGCGAATCAGATTACACCCTGATTTATTTTCAAGTGCTATATCTGCTGATTGAGCTAAACGAATGAATGATCAGCAATGAATGCATTTCCATTCGTAAATTGGCGACATAAATTATTGAGCGTGTCTGTATCAATCCATTCTAAATTACCGAATGTAGGAACCACCATTTTTACCGTGATGAGTCAGCTGGCAGTGCAGCATCATGCCGTTAATCTTGGCCAAGGCTTTCCCGACTTCCCCATGAATACAACCCTGCATGAGCTGGTAGCCAAAGCGATGCGTGAGGGGGCTAACCAATATGTGCACATGAATGGCTATCCTTTGTTACGTCAGCAACTGGCAACAAAAGTGCAACAGTTGTATCATACTACTATTGATGCTGAAACAGATATTACCATTACGCCCGGCGGCACTTATGCTATTTATACTGCATTGACTACTGTTTTACAACCCGGTGATGAAGTGATTGTATTTGAGCCGGCATACGATAGTTATATTCCCAATATTGAGATCAATGGTGCAGTAGCTGTTCGTATTGCTTTGAATTATCCTGATTATAGCATTCCTTGGGAGACAGTAAAACAAAAGATCACCAGTAGAACAAGGATGATCATGATTAATTCACCGCATAACCCTACCGGAGCTGTTTTATCATCTACAGATATGGAAACATTGGCTGCTGTAGTGAAAGGAACAAATATCATCATCCTGAGTGATGAAGTATATGAGCATTTGATCTTTGATGGACTCACCCATGAAAGTATACTTCTTTATCCTGAATTGTTGCAACGCAGTTTTGTATGTTTTTCTTTTGGCAAAACTTATCACTGTACCGGATGGAAATTAGGCTATTGTATCAGTTCACCTGCATTGATGAAAGAGTTTCGGAAAGTACATCAATTCAATTGTTTTACTTGTGATACGCCGAAACAAGTGGCGCTGGCCACTTATTTGGATGATACCCGTGCTTATCTGGAATTGGGTGCTCAGATACAACATAAAAGAGATTATTTTAGAAAACAAATGGAACAAACACCATTTCAATGTATTCCATCTCATGGAAGTTATTTTGAATGTTACAGTTATGCAGCTATCAGCGAGGAGTCAGACATGGTTTTTGCCAAGCGGCTTACAACTGAGTATGGTGTTGCTACGATTCCTGTTTCTGCATTCTATAAAGATGGCAAAGATGATCGGGTGATTCGTTTTTGTTTTGCCAAACAAGAAGCGACTTTGGATCAGGCAATAGAAAAATTATTGAAGATCCAATAAAAAAGACCGGAACACATTCCGGTCTTTTTTATTATTTTTTTCTTACTACCCCACTACCGCTAATAGAAATATCGGTGGAAGGAGGATTACCATAATAGTCGATGGTGCCTGATCCGCTGATTCGTACTTTTAGATTCTGTGTACAATTCAATTCAATAAAACCAGAACCGGTAATGGTGGCTTCACTGGTTCTTGATGGGATCGCAGCTGCAAAAATATCTCCCGACCCGTTGATATAATATGCTGTTCGATTAAAAGCAGAAGATTGAATTCTAATTCTGCCTGATCCATTGATCAATGCCCCTAGCTCTGTTCCTTGAAGGAATCCATTAATGAGTATATCTCCTGATCCGTTAATGTTGACTCCTCTGATATCCGGAATTTCTATTCTTACTTTGATATTATCATTGCGAATATTTTTTCTGGGTTCGAAACCCAACTGTAATTCCCCATTTACCACTTTTGATTCATAGATCTCAAGTAAATTATTATACCCTGAGATAATGACTTGTTGATTATTGGAAGGAACCACTTCAACATCACCAGAACCATTGATTTTTATTTTGTTGAAAGTATTTACCTGTCTGATTTGTGTACTGGTGGGTCCTTCACCTGTAATGCTTTTGGTACATGAAGTGAATAAGAGTAATAAACTGCTCAATCCTACGATCCATCTGTTATGTTGCATAATATTCTGTTTTAGCAAGCAAAATTCTGATAACACCCATCATGACTTTTGTTATGTTGTATAAAAAGCTTTTTTTGCTGGATAAGATGCAACTGAGAAGGATGAACAGTAAGTGCAAATCCTTGAAAAGAAAAGGCATCACATATTTATGTGATGCCTTTTGGATGATTATTTGTCAAGAAAAATTATCCGATGGCCTGATCAATATCAGCAATTAAATCATCGATGTCTTCGATGCCTACACTCAATCTGATTAGACTATCGCTCAATCCGTTTTTTATTCTTTCTTCTCTTGGAATAGAAGCGTGTGTCATAGATGCGGGGTGATTAATCAGAGATTCAACACCGCCCAAGCTTTCTGCGAGTGCAAATACATGGGTAGATGATAATACACGTTTGGCATTCTCAACACTGTCATCTTTTAAAGTAAAGCTCATCATGCCACCAAAGCCACGCATTTGTTTACTGGCAATGATATAACCGGGATGATCTGTAAAACCACACCAATATACTTGTGCTACTTTTGAATGATTACGAAGAAAGTTTGCCATCTTTTCACCGTTCTCACAATGGCGTTGCATTCTTACATGTAAGGTTTTGATACCTCTCAATACCAAAAAACAATCCATCGGTCCGGGAACGGCACCACAGCTTTTTTGGATGAAGTATAATTTTTCACGAAGATCTGTATCATTCATTACTAAACATCCTTGAATTACATCGCTATGTCCGCCAAGATATTTAGTAGCAGAGTGCATTACGATATCTGCACCGAGATCTAAAGGATTTTTTAAATAAGGAGAGGCAAAAGTATTGTCTACGCAAAGCCATGCACCCGCTTTTTTTGCAATGGCTGCAACAGCGGCAATATCTGTGATGTTCATTAATGGATTGGTAGGTGTTTCAATCCAGATGAGTTTTGTTTTTGTAGAGATAGCTGCGGCTACATTTTCCGGATGGGTAGTATCTACATATTTGAACTGTATGCCGAACTTTTCAAACACTTTGGTGAATAAGCGGTAAGTGCCACCATACATATCATTGGCTGCTATTACTTCATCACCCGGAGCTAATAGTTTGATTACCGCATCTGTAGCTGCTACACCACTACTGAATGCGAGTCCGAATTTTCCATTCTCGATCTGTGCATAAGCTTCTTCCAAAGCTTTTCGAGTAGGGTTTTGACTTCTTGCATATTCAAAACCTTTATTTACGCCGGGAGCTTCCTGTACATAAGTAGAGGTTTGATAAATGGGTGTCATGATGGCTCCGGTAGAAGGATCAGGTTCCGTACCGGCATGTATATATTTCGTGGCAAGTTTCATACAAAGATGGTTTTAGTTCTTTTTCACAGTTTTGATGGGGGCTTCTTCAAGAAAAGTCATGGGTAAAGAAGCTTTTATATCATCCCATAAAATGATCATTTGTGAACTATTGTTTTTTGTTTCTTCAAAATAAATAGTGAATGCTTCAATGGTTTCATTATTTCTGGCTACATCTATATCTGCTCTTAATAGATCTTTTTTTGCATCATAATTAAAATTACCCCAACAGAAGTTATCCTTATTTAGGATTATGGTCCATTTACCTTCTGCCGGTATACAATACAAAGTATATCGTCCTTTCGGTACTATTTTGCCATCAATACGTACGTTCTTAAAAAACTCTACTTCTGAAGCTTCATTAGCACCTAATCGCCATATTTCATTGTATTTAATAATGCCACCAAAAATATCGCGCCCGCTTTTCAAGGGTCTGCCATAAATAACACGGGCAATCGGTGCATCCTTTGCTTTACCACTGATTTTAAGAATAGGGT
>JACVCQ010000219.1 GCA_016741945.1 Chitinophagaceae bacterium | reverse complement strand
CAGTAAGATCGTTGAAAAAAACACACCATATTTATGTTCAGATAGTTTTTGCATACACTTACATTAGCGTTTTAGCAGATTCCTTTGTGTGATGGTTAAGAAAAAATAAATAAGCCACCCGAAATAAACAATATCACTAACACGAATCACACCTCTACTTATACTTCGATAATGAAAACTAATCCCTAACATTTCAAGATAATAATCCAATCCACCACTGAATACAGAGAGTTTACTAATGGCTTCAAATCCATTGTATAGTAAAAAACAAACAAATGCACCTGCAATAAATGCAACAACAGTATTGGATGTAAAGCTACTGGTACAAATGCCTATTGCCGTGAAAACAGCACCTAATAATAACAATCCAATATAACTGCCTGCCGTAGCACCTATATCCATTCCTCCTGTTACACTAAGTTGTTGTATCGATACAGCATATATTAGTGTAGGTATAACTGCACAAAAAGCAATCAGTATTGCTCCAAAGAATTTACCCCAAACCAATTCAGCAGGTGTAAGCGGTAAGGTTCTGAGCAATTCAAAACTTCCCGATTTAAATTCATCGGCAAAACTGCGCATAGTGATTGTGGGTACAATGAGTAATAGCACCCAAGGAGCAAGATTAAAAAAGGCGGAGAGTGAAGCATAACCAAATTCAAGAATACTGGTATCCGGAAATACAAATAATATGAGTCCGTTTAGTAATAGAAATACCGCTAAGGCAATATAGCCGGTTAGACTACTAAAAAATTGCTGCCATTCTTTTTTGCAGATCATCCACATGGTGTCAAAACTAATTGTTCTCTGCCATACAGCTACCGATCATGGATATTTTATGTGTTCTTTATGGAATTGATAGATCACTGCATCCTATGAAAAAGAACTACTATGAAACTACGCATTGCATTATTGCTGCTGGGTTTGTTAGGAATAGGGATACTAGCCCAGAGTCAGCAAGAGCCTCTAAAGCCAAAGAAACCGGAAGCTCCGCCTAAAGTATTAGATGGGAAAGATGCTATTCCCGTAACGGTATGGAGTAAGAAAAAATCTAAAGTTCCTACCCCACCCCCCCCGCCGGCACCTCCGAAGATAAACCCACCAAAAGTGGTAAAGCAGCCCGGCAAACCTGCGCCACCACCCCCGCCGCCTAAACCGGAAAAGGCAAAAATTGAACAAGATTGAAAGGGATATATAATAAAAAAGCCCGAAGGGATCACCTTCGGGCTTAACCAATTATGTCATTTGTTATGTGTTCTACACCGCAAAACTCTCACCACAACCACAACTTCTGCTGGCATTGGGATTGTTGAAATAAAATCCTTTGCCATTCAATCCATCAGAGAAATCCAATTCTGTATTTACCAGGTATAAAAAGCTTTTCAGATCCGTCACTACTTTTACACCATTGTCTTCAAATACCTGATCCATGGGTTTGATCTCATTATCGAAATCAAGTTTGTAGCTGAGTCCTGAACAACCTCCACCCACTACACCTACACGCAGAAAGTAAGAAGCATCACCAGCCACACCAGCCTCATCCATCAGTTGCTGTACTTTCTTTTTGGCTTTATCACTTACGTAGATACTGTTTTCTGTTGCTACCATTGGCTTATAGTTAATGGTTCATGGCTAATGGCATTTTACACATCAGCCATATACAATTAATGAACTCCTTTTTCTTCAAATACCAGTTCTTCCAAACCGTTCTTTTTACGGTAGTCATTGATGGCTGCTTTGATTGCATCTTCTGCCAATACAGAACAGTGAATTTTCACAGGAGGAAGATTGAGTTCTTCAACCAGATCCATATTATCGATAGCTACTGCTTGGTCTACTGTTTTACCTTTCAGCCATTCCGTAGCTAGTGAAGAAGAGGCGATAGCTGAACCGCAACCAAAGGTTTTGAATTTGGCATCGGTAATAACTCCGGTCGTGTCATCTACTTCAATCTGTAAACGCATCACGTCACCACATTCCGGTGCACCAACTAATCCTGTACCTACGTTCTTCTTTGCTTTATCAAGAGTACCCACATTTTTGGGGTTGTTGTAATGGTCGATTACTTTTTCTGAATATGCCATGGTTGAATCTTTTGAAGTTATAATTAATGATGTGCCCACTCAATGCTGTTCAGGTCAATACCTTCTTTGAACATTTCCCAAAGTGGACTCATTTCACGCAATTTAATAACAGTATCACTCACTGCTTTGATGGTGTAGTCGATTTGTTCTTCAGTCGTGAATCTACCCAAACCAAAACGAAGTGAACTATGTGCTAAGTCATCACCCAAGCCCAATGCCTTCAATACATAACTAGGTTCCAGTGATGCAGAAGTACAAGCTGAACCTGATGACAAAGCAATATTTTTATTGAAGCCCATCATCAAACCTTCTCCTTCCACATATTTGAAAGAGATATTGGATACATGTGGCAGGCGATGTTCACGGCTACCATTTACATAGGCTTCTTCGAGTTGCATTAATGCATTTTCCAATTTATCGCGCAGCTTGCTCAATCTGGCAGCATCATCCGCCATCTCCAAACGAGCCAGTTCACAAGCTTTACCAAAACCTACGATACCCGGTACATTCAAAGTACCACTACGCATACCTCTTTCATGTCCGCCACCGTCCATTTGAGCGGTTACTTTCACACGAGGATTTTTTCTACGAACATACAAGGCCCCAACACCTTTCGGACCGTACATTTTATGTCCGGTAAAAGCCATGATATCGATACCGTCTTTGTTCACATCTACAGGAATCTTACCTACTGCCTGTGTTCCATCGGTAAAGAACAGTACGCCATGCTTACGTGCAAGTGCACTGATTTCTTTAACCGGCTGAATCACACCGATTTCATTGTTTGCATACATGATAGCGATCAAAATAGTGGTAGGCTTAATGGCCGCTTCCAGTTGTTTCATGTCAATTAACCCTTCCGGATTTACTTCCAAATAAGTTACTTCCCCACCCTGACGCTCAATATGCTTGCAAGTATCTAATACAGCTTTATGCTCGGTAGTACAAGTGATAATATGATTACCCTTGCTGGCATACATTTCAAATACCCCTTTGATTCCCAAGTTATCACCCTCAGTAGCACCTGAGGTAAAAATGATCTCTTTGGGATCAGCACCTATCAATTTGGCCACTTGTTCACGAGCATAGTCTACAGCTTCTTCTGCCTGCCATCCAAAAGAATGGTTACGACTAGCTGCATTCCCAAAATGATCCGTAAAATAGGGTATCATCGCTTCCAACACACGCGGATCCATAGGTGTGGTGGCATTATTATCAAGGTAAATTGGTAGTTTCAACATAATCCTCAGAAATTTGCTTGCTTATTAACACAAAAATACGTCAATAGGTTTATACTTGCGGAACTGAAACACTCCCCCAATCGCTTTTTTTCACAAATCGAAAGCCCTGTATTAAAACAAATAATTATGTTAAAAGTTGAGCATATCGGATTGGCCGTGAAGAGTTTTGAACAATCCATCCCATTATTCGAGCAATTGTTGTCTACCCCCTGTTATAAAACAGAAATGGTAGCATCTGAAAAAGTGAATACTGCTTTCTTTCAGGTGGGCGAAACAAAAATAGAACTACTGGAAAGCACGGATTCGGACGGGGTCATCGCCAAATTCATCGAAAAAAAGGGTGAAGGCATGCACCATATTGCTTTTGAAGTAGCTGATATTGAAGCAGAAATGAAACGTCTATCCCATCTAGGCTTCCAACTCCTCAACTCCATCCCTAAACAAGGCGCCGACAATAAACTGGTCTGCTTCCTCCATCCCAAGGGAACGAATGGGGTGTTGATTGAGTTATGTCAGGAGGTGAAAAAGTGAAAGGTGAAAGGTGAAAGGTGAAAAGTCAAAAGTGAGTAGTGAATAGTGAGTAGGGATAACCATTATTTGCGGCTTGTAACTTGAAGCCTGTAGCTCAAGGCTCGCAGCTTACTGCAACCCCAACTTCTCCACCGCCACTTGAGCAGCTACTTGTGAGGCATCTTTTTTGTTATAGCCTTTGCCGATTGCCAATAGTTCTCCATCGAGCATAATATGAATTGTGAAGAGACGACGGGATCCTTCCATTTTTTCATCGGCCAGATCAAAAGAGAGTGTTTTGCCATTTTTACTGGCCCAGCCGATCAATTTATTTTTCAGGTTGATGTCTACTGATTCCAGATCATCCACAAACATGTGCGGAATAACAATTTGTTTCAATACCCAATGTTGTGTTTTTTCGTAGCCTTTATCCAAATACACAGCGCCTACTACAGCTTCCAACGTATTTCCAAAAATTTGACTGCCTTTAAGTGAACTGTCGAACTTGTTGTAAAAAGTCAGTTTGCGTAGCCCCATTTTGAGTGCAATATCGTTCAGTTGCTGACGATTTACCATTTTACTACGCATTTCGGTAAGGAAACCCTCTCCTTTATAAGGATAACGTTTGAAAAGATAATCTGCCACCACCGCACTCAATACTGCATCACCCAAATATTCAAGACGCTCATTGTTTTCTTCCGGAGTATCTTTTACAGAACGATGGCTGAGTGCTGTACGATATAATAACAAGTTGCCGGGCTTTAATCCCAATACATTCTTTAGCTGAGCCTCGAATGAGGCGTCGGGTGAAGATGAGGAGAAAAGTTTTTTGAAAAACTGCACAACTTATGCTGAATATTTTTTGACAATCACACAGGCATTGTGTCCACCAAAACCAAAGGTATTACTCAATGCTGCACGAACAGTTTTCTTTTGTGCCTGATTAAAAGTAAAATTCAATTTTGGATCCAATTCCGGATCATCGGTAAAGTGATTGATCGTGGGTGGAATGATATCATCGATCACACTTTGGATACAAGCAATGGCTTCAATAACACCCGCAGCACCCAAACAGTGACCGGTCATCGACTTCGTAGCACTGATATTGAGGTTGTAAGCGTGTTCACCAAATACTTCCGTAATGGCTTTTGCTTCTGCACCATCACCCAAAGGTGTAGAAGTACCATGGGTATTGATATAATCAATTTCATCGGCACGCATCCCTGCATCTTTCAATGCTGCCAACATTACATTACGTGCCCCCAATCCTTCCGGTTGTGTCCCGGTTAAATGTTACGCATCTGTAGTACCTCCCCCACCGGCAATTTCCCAGTAAATTTTTGCCCCACCTTTGTTGTCATGTTCCTATTCTTTAAA
>JACVCQ010000218.1 GCA_016741945.1 Chitinophagaceae bacterium | reverse complement strand
TTTCCTTTCTTTTGCAATGGTGAGTTTTGCTTCTTGCAAATCTTTTTCCATCCGTTGCATATCTTTTTCATATTCCTCCTTGAAAGGTTTGCGCACATAAAAAGGCATTTTACTTGTATCTAATGTTTTATATGCCTGCTTCATTTCCTGCTCTGCTTTTTCTATTTTAACCAGTTCTTCTTTCCAATCAGAAAATTCCCAATTCTTTTCAGTTTGCATTTTTTGGAATGCTCCTTGTAGGGTTGCCGGTATTTGCTGAATGGCTTCTCTTACTTCTCTGCTATTCAATGAAGCTTCTATTTCTCTGGATGCCTGCTCCAGATTTTCACTCATTTCTTGCTTTAAAGATTTTGATAGAAAGAAAGCCGGATTGAATAAAGGATTGGTGACTTTCACTGCCATGGGTTCTATGGCAATGGGTTGCACTTCTTTCATACGAATAAGTGTCGTATCTGTGGTGTTTTTTGGGGAACTGATATTCGTCTTTTTAGGTTGCGCCGGATGTAACCATGCAACCGAACTTAAAATTCCGGTTACTAATAAGAAGGATAAGAGCTGCTTTTGATAAGAAAATCTGTTTTCATTGACCCCAATCATTCGTTTGACCCTGTTCAATAGCTCATGTTGATGCGAACCTGCTGCAGACATGACAAATGCAGGTGTGGTTTGCAGTTGTGCCATTCTTAATAAAGCTTCAGCATAAGCAGAAGCGCTGTATTGGAATTGCAATACCCAATCATCACAACTATTTTCTCTTTCTTTACGGATATGGGTAGAAAATAATTTTGTGAATGGGTTAAAAAACAAACAGATCTCAGTTACAGATAATAGAATATTGATGAGATAATCGTATCGTTTGATATGGGCCAGTTCATGCAATAAAATAGCTTCCAATTGCGCAACTGTTAAATGATTGATACTGGCTACCGGTACCAATATCAAAGGTTTTAAAAAACCAATCGTTAGGGGGGAAGCAATTTTCTCTGATAAAAAAATACGCACTTCTCTTGTAATACCCAATTGTTGTGCTGTATCCTGTACAAATACACGCCAATTACCGGGCATTTTCGAGAGTCCTTCTTTTCTTATTTGTAAAGTATAGCGATAACCGATGATCCATTTGACAGATAAAAAGATCATGAGTATCAAATAAGCAGCAGATAGATAAGGTAGTAATTGTTCTGCCCCTATCATCAATTTCAAAATAGTAGATCTAAAACCTGTACCCGGTGGCACAATCGTAGTAATGGCTCCGGGAGATGTATCGGCAGTAGTAGGTGTAAACTGAGTGTAAGCACTGTGGTAAAAGAATAAAGTGATGATAAACCAAATAAAGCCGATGCTTTGTAAAATAACGGCCAAGCTATATTTTACAGCGGCCCTGGGTTTAGTAAGTGAAGTAATCAGCAAATACAACAGCCACAAAATGGCCATTTGCCATAGACTATTTGCAATGGCATAACCCAATGACTGTAGAAAAACCGATTGAAAAAAAGAGGGCATTTTATTGCTTTTTCAGGTTATCCAATAGTTTCTGGATCTCTTCTAATTCTTCCTTATTCGGTGTTTGATTACCCAATGCCTGCATTACCAGTTGACTGGAAGATCCGCCAAACAATGAGTTGATCATTTTACCTACGATCTGCTGTTGGGTACTTTCTCGACTGATATTGGCACGATAAATATGTGTTTTACTGCTATCGTCTCTTTTCACAATACCTTTTTCAAACATGATCTGCATGAGTTTAAGGGTAGTGGTATAACCCGCATCTTTGTGTTCACTCAATATTTCGTGTACTTCACGAACGGTAGCAGTTCCTTTATCCCATAAAACCCGTAGTATTTCCAACTCACTTTCAGTGGGCTTAATATTTTTTGCCATGCTTTACGATTTAATTCGTAAGCAATTTACGAGGTTAGTCGTAATTGAGCAAGAAAACTTATGTTAAGAGTCCATAGTCCATAGTCAATAGACCATGGTCCATGGACTATGATCTATTGACCAATGTAACCCCAACCCCATAAGCTGCAATCTTTTTAAACCGCAGTTGTTCTTTCTGGACATTGGCTCGATAGTATGGTTTGAAAACACCTTTTTTATCTAAAAAGCCTATGGTACAGGAGTAGGGTTGACTGTCTTTTTGGATTTCTACGATGGGTTCTTTTCCCAAGTTGGGGATGTTGATGGAGTCGGAGATGCGCAATTCTTTGTATTGCATTCTCACTATGTAATGAAAGCGTCGTTCAGTTTCATACAGACTTACCTGAAATTTCCAGTTATTGAATTCATCCGGCACTTTTTGTTGGTGAGTTATAACCGCTTCTTTACGAATAGTAGACCGCAGTTCTGAAATAGAGTCAGCGGGTATTACTACTGCAGTTTCTTGTTGTACATTTTCCGGTCTGTTATTACATGCAATAAAAAGAATGATCAATAAGGCATACAGACAAATACACTTTCTCACCATAGATAGAATTTAATTAAGAATAAAGCTAATATGTTTTTCTTGAAATAATGATTCTTGATAGTTATATTTATACTATGTATCTATTAGTTATACCAGTGTCTACTATTTACCAAAAATAGGTTGCCTTGTAGTCACTTGTTACCTAATAATCCATCAATCGTCATTTTAAACCCTGATAATATGGCAGTTACTTATGACATCAAAGAAACCTACACATCCGGAAGCGGTGATCTGGTATTGAAACTTCAAGTTGGTACCGGAAAATTTCCCCATTTAATGGTCATGTTAGGAGGTTAAGTGCTTGGATGGGGTACATTTCCTAAGTTAACAATTGGGAAAGTATCGGATTGTAAAAACAAAAAGTTATTCATTGAAGTGAATGCCACTGATACGAATTCGAATACGAATTTGATTCCGGTCACTATCGAATTAGCGGATCAAACCAATCAAGAAGTGTATAAACATGAAGAATCTGTAGATCAGAATGGGGGAAGCATCTTATTCAATATTCATATTCAAATTGTATGAAAAAGATCAGCATACACGCTACTGTGTTGATGATGCTATTTTCTTTTACTTCTTTCGCTCAAATGGATACTACCATTCAATTGGATAATTTTCGGATGCCCACTACTCCTGCAGCGTCTATTTTAAATATGGGAACACAGGCTATTACCAGACCTACTCTACCCAAAGGGTTTGCTACGTCTCTATTATCCGGATTAGGTGGTAGTGGATTATTTAACCCCAATATCAATATTGAGTTTGCACCTTATTGGTTAAAACCACAACGTAAACTCAGTTTTGCAAAATATTATCAACTGAATAATGGAGATAAAAGCGCTTCAGTAAATATTGGTGAAAACATGCTGCGTTCATTGGCTATTTCTGTAGCAACATCGAAATTAGGTGATAACAAAGACAGTCTACCGGGTACCAGGTTAAGTGTGGGTGTGAGAACGCAATTATTCTCAGGCGAAATAGCACCTCAAACTAAAAAAGAGATACGGGAAATAGATCTGAAACTAAAATCTTATGATATCATACAATCATCTTTGACGGTTTTAAAGCAAACAAATAATGCTCAGTATATCGCTTTATCACGGAAAGACTCATCTTACTCAATCGCGTTCAAACAGTCTTTATTGAATATGATCGAAAGATTGCTGAAAGTCTCCGTAGACCTTACTGATGAGGAGCGGATAAAAGTATTGGGTATGGCAACAGGACATTTACATGAAATAGAAACTATGGCTGATGGACTTACCGGACAACAGTACCTAAGCAAACTCATAGAGAAAGTGGGTAACAAAACCGAATATGCTTTACAACTTCAAAAGTTTCAAGAAACTGATAAAAATAAAGTCGGCTTTTTTTGTGAAGTGGCGTTCGCAGGAATTCAATACTTAGGTAAGAATAGTTTTAGTCCCTCCTCGTTTCAAAAAGCAGGAGTATGGACCACATTGACTTATCGTTCTAAAGATCAGAAATCTGAATTCGCATTTGTAGGTAGACATTTTTTTACGAATAATGATTCTGTGAATACCAATACAGATTTCGGGGTCACAGCTACCCGTGTTGTGAGTAAGGGATTTAATTATGGCTTGGAATGGATTTATCGTAGTTATTCATATCGCTATTATACCAAAGATATTTCAGGTAATAATATCAAAGCCATTCAATCAGGGTCTACTTATAGATTGAACATAGTGGTTGAATATCAGCTAAGCGAAGTGGTATCACTCACAGCATCTGTTGGTAAAGATTTCAATGGTCCGTTTACCAGTTCCAATAATTTTTTAAGTGTTGTAGGAGCTAATTTGTCTCTCCCTGCATTGATTAAACTAACGCGTTAAAAATAAAAAAGGCATCAATGTTGATACCCTTTTTATTTTATTGTGAAATAGACTTACTTCTTCTTCATGTCTACTTTTACATTTATGTTATCCTGACCATCCAAATACATCGAAAATTGCTTAGCTACATCTTCAGATAATTCTTTTCCATTGATGATCACTTTACCGTCTTTGATTTCTAGTGAAACATTTTCACCAGTCATCAATCCGGCTTTCTTCAATTCACTGATCATCTCGTCCATCTTCAAATCTTCTGCATTTACATTCACATTCACTTTATTATTGCCATCTATAGCCTTAATCTCAATTCTTTTTTCTACGATCTGATTGTCAGTATCTGCGCCATGTAATTGAGCGAGGGTAGGAGCGATCACCAATGAAACGATCGACATCAATTTGATAAGAATGTTCATAGATGGACCAGAAGTATCTTTAAAAGGATCACCTACTGTATCACCTGTTACAGATGCTTTGTGTGGCTCAGATTTTTTGTAGTACATCTCACCATTGATTTCAACACCTTTTTCAAATGATTTCTTGGCATTATCCCAAGCACCACCGGCATTGTTCTGGAACATACCCATCAGTACACCACTTACCGTAGCTCCTGCCAGGAATCCGCCCAATGCTTCAGCACCCAATAAGAAACCAATGATTAAGGGAGATACAATGGCAATAGCACCAGGAAGCATCATTTTTTTGATCGATGCTTCTGTAGAGATCGCTACGCATTTATCATATTCAGGCTTTCCTGTTCCTTCCATGATACCCGGAATAGAACGGAACTGACGACGAACTTCTTCTACCATGGCCATCGCTGCTTGTCCAACCGCCGGAATGGCTAATGACGAGAAGATAAAAGGAATCATCGCACCTACAAAAGAAGAGGCCAATACTTCGCGTTCACAAAATCCGATTCCAT
>JACVCQ010000217.1 GCA_016741945.1 Chitinophagaceae bacterium | reverse complement strand
CCGCTAATACTGTATCGGGCGATCTGCATTTTTATCATTTCATAAAGCTTGCTAATCCAACACAGCAGATTCAATGGGGGATTGCCCTGAATCATTTAACAGCATCTTCCAACCAAATGAGTACAGCAGGAATTGGAGTTGCTTACCAATCTCAACATGAGAACACGGATCAGTGGACCTTAAGTCTTGATATGAAGCGGTCGCTGTTTGAACGAAGTTCGCTTCTTCAGTTTTCACTTGGATCGGAATATGTATTTGCTGAACAATTTTTTCTTCGGAGTGGGTTCTCTTGGG
Source organism: Chitinophagaceae bacterium (assembly GCA_016741945.1). Lineage (GTDB taxonomy): Bacteria > Bacteroidota > Bacteroidia > Chitinophagales > Chitinophagaceae > Sediminibacterium. The sequence goes on along the minus strand of JACVCQ010000217.1, from coordinate 5,006 downwards.
AATCTATCCGCTCCGGTAATAGGAAAATGATCAGTATGGGAGCAGGCTACAAAGGATTTGTTATGGATCAATCCATGTATCTGGATGTACATAATTTGGTTCCATTGGGGTCGGTTGTGCTTTCACCTTTTGAACATGGATACGGTTTAACGCTGGGTATCAATATTGGCAATTTTCAATAGTAGTCATGTTAGCATTTATCAGTTGGAAACATTTTCTGGTATTCTTACTCATTTCATTGATGATCTATTATGCTGTAATTTATCTATTGTATTTCAGGCAGCAACGAAAAAGAACAAGTGATGCCCTTGTGATTAAAGCTGAAAAACTCACACAGGAATTCTCAAATGAGTTTGATCTGATGATGGAAATACAATTGGAGATTCAGCAGGCAAAAAGAGACGGAACTCCACGAGAGGAATTATTGTATGGTTTACAACAACAACTCAAAGCTGTAAACGATCATGATTCAGACTTTCGGAAGAAAGTGGAACAAGAAATTCAATTGCAAATGCAGCAAATGAAACTACATGGTTTAGAGGCGGATGAGTTAGCGGGTTTATGGAGACCATGAGTCAGACATACCTGTCCGATCCGCGCAGAGAATCCAATTGCATTAGAGGTTTCGGATGGGTATGTTCTTTAAAATATCAAACATGAAACGTACAATTATTCATACAGGGTTGGCGCTACTGCTTCTTGTATTCAGTCATAGTCAAGTTCAGGCGCAGGATGCCATTGCAGGTATTCAGGATGCTAACCAAAAGGTCAGGAGTTATTTTAATTCGGGCACACAACTCATGTATGCTGTCGGTGCTATTCTCGGGTTAATCGGTGCGATAAAGGTTTACCAAAAATGGAATGCAGGAGATCATGATACCGGCAAGGTGGCTGCTGCCTGGTTTGGTTCCTGTGTTTTTCTGGTGGTGGTGGTAACCATGATCAGGGCATTTTTTGGGATATAAAATCAGGGCTATGTCGCAAAACTGGCCAGCAAGAAAACTGGTGGAAATTGAAATTGATGAAGTTTCATTTTACTTGGACTTAAGACTTTGGGAGTGTCGCTCGGTTCATGATTTTTCAAAAAAATTCAGTCTGGATCAGGTGGTTATGACCCAAGATAAAATGATCCTGTGTTGGGATCCTAGAACCAATAATGTTTTTAAGGGGGATCACCATGATTATTCCTTAAGAAAGGATGAGTTGCTCTGGTATCAACTACCATCCATTGAAAAACTGGATCCTGTCGGTTATAGCGCATTAATGGGGTATCCACCACTCATGACTGCAACTGACATGAAAAAGGAGGCGATGAGGCAAGCATCTAATCAGCAGGTAAATAGGAAAGCGATTAAGATACCCGACACTAGATCAAGAAAAAGAAAAGGAAAACATTTATGAAAAACAGATTGCAGGATTTATTACTGGACTATATACGGGAGCATAATCCCGAACTGTTTCAACAATTACTAAGAGATGATGCACTTCATGTCTGGGTGTTGGATAAAATCAAAGAAGTAGATATGGTGCTGACACAATCCAAACCATTTAAGGCGATTGAGGCTGAGTGTATGGAACGAATGACATCAGCTATACGTCCCAACCGGATCCGGTATGTGCGTGATCTTTTGGAGGAAAGATTCTCTGATGAATATGATCAGTTGCTGATCAGTGGTCTATTGAATTATGAGCTTGTTGCGATGACATCATTGTGCAAGACATTGTTTGAACAATATCCACCGGTGGAAGAAATTGAAAATCCTGAACTGGATCAACAGGTTGTACGCATTATCAGTGACTATCTGTTAACTCAATACCAAGCTGCCTAATGTACACCTATAGGATATATAAAGCATTGGGCGCATCAGCTGTTTTCAAAGGGATTGCGGGAAGATTTATTTGGTGGTTGGGTATCGTATTTGTATTACTGCTGCTTCTCTTCGCTTTGCTTTATCTGCTGGGTGTTGCGCTGTGGATTTGTATTATGCTGGTGACTGTTATTGGAACAGGTTGTTTTTTGTTGGTAAGTCAGCTTAGTAAAAAATATGGTGAAGACGGATGGATGAAGCAGTGTTGCCAAAAGCAAATTCCAAAAAAGATCAAAGGTTTTTATTTCCTATGAAAGCATTAGAAGACATATTACCCATTCATTATGTACAGCATCAGACCATAGTTTCTAAGATGGCTGATCTGACCATTGGTTTTCAATTGCAGTTGCCTGAGATTTTTACACTCAGCGCACAGCAATTGGAAAATTTACATCAACAATGGGTAAAGACATTGCAGCTTCTTCCAGTAGGTACTATCATTCATAAACAGGATTGGTTTGTGCAAGAGAAATATGCGGCTGATTATTCCAACAGTCAAGATTTTTTGCAACAATCGAGTGAACGTTTTTTTATTGAAAGACCTTATCTGGAGCATGATTGTGTATTGTTTTTTACACTCAGACCCAAGAACAGAAAATTACCTGACTCTGCAGGTTCCACTTTATTGAAGTCGCATCTGGTACCAGTAGAAATGCTGGATGAACATTCATTTTCTTCCTTTGTCGCACAAGTAGAAGAGGCTTTGCAAGTATTGAGTGAATCAGGTTTTGTCAAAACGAACCGTCTGCATGATAAGGACCTAACAAGTTTAATAAACAGATACCTTTCTTTACAAGTTGATGGAACTATCCGTGATATAAATTTTGAAGATGGTATTCAGGTAGGAGAGCAGCATTGCGCATTGTTTACGTTAAGTCAATACCAGGACTTACCCGGTGTATGCAGCAGTAGTATTGATTACCAGTCTTATTCAACAGATCAACATTTGTTTCCCATTGGCTTTGCATCTTCTGTCGGGCAACTACTTGGGTGCAATCATGTTTACAGTCAAACTATTTTTATTGAGGAACCTTCTGTTCTGCATCAGCAACTCGAAGCCAAGAAACTTCGTTTGCAAAGTCTTTCAGCTTATTCGCGGGAAAATGCTTTTGCAAGAGATGGTATTCATGATTTTTTGTCTGAAGCGGTGGGTGGTCATTTTCAAATGATTCGTGCTCATTTTAATGTATTGGTCTGGACAGATCAAAAAGAATTGTTGCCAAAGATCAGGAAGGCTACTACAGCAGCGATCAGTAAACTTGGTGTCAGACCCCGCATTGAAACGGTCGGTGCTCCCCAGCTTTTCTGGGCAGGAATTCCTGGTAATGCCGGAGACCTTCCTATCAATGAAACCTTTATCTGTTTTAGTGAAGCTGCCCTTTGTTTTGTCAATCAAGAAACCAGCTACCGAAGTTCCTTAAGTCCGGTTGGTATTCGTTTAGGTGACAGGATATCCGGTAGACCATTACATGTGGATCTTTCTGATGAACCCATGCGATTGGGATTGACGACTAATCGTAATAAGATTATTATTGGACCATCCGGAAGTGGGAAATCCTTTTTTACCAACCACCTGTTGCATGGGTATATGACCCATGGGGCGCATGCGGTGGTGGTGGATATGGGTAACTCTTATGCCGGGCTCTGTGCATTATTGGGCGGTTATTATTTTACTTATACAGCTGAACAACCTATTTCCTTTAATCCATTTTATGTGGATGGTTTGCCGGACACGGAGAAAAAGGAGAGTATTAAAACTTTGCTGATCGCTCTTTGGAAAAAGGATGATGAATCTTTTGTCCGCTCCGAATATGTCGCCCTCTCTAATGCCCTTCAGCGCTTTTATGAAAAGGAGATTTCTTTTCGCTGTTTTGATAGCTTCTATGAATTCTTGCGGGATGAGTATCTTGTCATACTGCAAAAGGAAGGTGTCAAGGAAAAGGATTTTGATATTGCCAATTTCCTTTTTGTACTACGACCTTATTACAAGGGCGGTGAGTTTGATTTTCTACTTAACGCAACTGAAAACCTTGATCTGTTGGATCAACGATTTATTGTTTTTGAAATTGATACCATTAAAGATCATCCGATATTGTTTCCGGTCGTCACCATCATTATCATGGAACTCTTTATCGCCAAGATGCGAGGACTGCCGGGTGTAAGAAAAATGATTCTCATCGAAGAAGCATGGAAAGCAATTGCCAAAGCTGGCATGGCGGAATATGTGAAATACCTTTTTAAGACTGTGCGCAAATATTATGGTGAAGCCATTGTAGTAACCCAGGATCTTGATGATATACTTTCTTCTGAGATTATCAGACAAACCATTGTCAATAATGCAGATGTGAAAATCCTGTTGGATCAGCGCAAGTATGAACAGCGATTCAAAGAAGTACAGCAATTGCTGGGACTGCCTGATAGTGAAGTTCCCAAAGTGCTTTCCCTGAATAAAGACAATGATTCCATGCGTACCTATAAGGAAGTATATATCTGGCCATTGGCAAAAGTGTACCGAGTGGAGGTTTCTCCTGAAGCATACTTGTGTTATACTACTGAGGAAAAGGAAAAACTGATGGTGAAAGAAGCTGCAGCAAAACATAGAAGTATGGAAGCTGGCATTAGGTCGCTGTTACTATCAATGGTATTTGTTTTAGGAAGTGTTTTTTGTCATGCCCAGGTTCCAGTAGTGGGTGAACTCATCGGTCAGGTGATTACAACAGTTGATCTTAAAATTCAACGTTTGCAGATGGAGCAGTTAAAGCTGCAGCAGCTTCAGCAAATGCTCGAAAATAAACTACATGCGATGAAGCTTCAGGAGATCAGTGCGTGGAGTAAGCGTCAGAAGGAACTCTATCGAAAGTATTACGATGAACTCCGTCAGATTCATCCGTCTATTATCAGACCTGAAGTATTGCAAGCGATTCAAAAACAAAAAGCAAGGTTATGAAAACTCTATTTATTCTGTTTATGCTGATGTGTTTGTTTTCACCCGGTCAATCGGTTGAGATGAAACAGTTATTACTCAATATCGAAAAACTGGCAGCTATGAAAGCGCAGTATCAAACGATGGTGAATGGATACAGAACATTGGAAAATGGTTACAGGCAGGTGAGTGATCTAGCGAAAGGGAATTTTTTA
>JACVCQ010000216.1 GCA_016741945.1 Chitinophagaceae bacterium | reverse complement strand
AAGAGCAGGGCTTTGTAGTTAACAGCAGTTCCCAAATCCACCTAAACACCCCGCCATATCTCCATACAAAGTTCCATATCCGGTAGCAAGTTCACTTTTATTGGAAGTATTGAGTAAGATATATCCAAACTTATTGGCAATAGCCATCAATAAATTACCTCTACTTCTGCTTTGTATATTTTCTTCCGCTAATGAAAACGGTAAGTCGTTGAAAATAGGTTCTAAGGTTTGTAAAAAAGATTGATATACATCGTCAATACGAATAATATCATAAGGATTACCCAGGTTCTTACTCAATTGAACAGCATCATTTACTGAATGATCCGTAGAATATGGTGAAGGCATCAATATCGCACGAACATTCTCCTTTCCCAATGCATCACATGCAATGGCTAAAGTAACAGCTGAATCAATACCACCCGAAGATCCAAGGATCGCTTTGTTGAACCCCATTTTTGAAAAATAATCTTGAATACCCATCATCAATGCATCATACACTTGTGCAATGTTCAACCCGGGTTCTAAAGTAGCGGGGTTGAGTTCTTTATCGGGTACGCGATTGGCGGGCTCCAAAATCGGTGCGTTGATAGTGCCATCATCATTCAGTTCCCAGGTTGACATGGTTTCCTGAAACATAGGTAAAGCGCCACATAGATTCGCATCTTTATCAAATACCAGCGATGCTCCATCAAAAATAATTTCTGTTTGACTACCCACTGAATTGCAGTAGAACATTGGGATCTTATATTTCTGAACATTGGCTTTGATCACAGACTTTCTGTCTTCATCATGGGTATAATCAAAAGGTGAGGCGCTGATATTCAGCATCACATCCGGTTCTTGATCCATCAATTGATCCATCGGACAAATTCTGTACAATGGGTTGTCGCCTAAGTTCCAAATGTCTTCACAAATAGTGATCGCTAATTTTTTTCCTTTGAATGGAACAATCTTCCATTCGTAAGCCGGTTCAAAATACCGGTACTCATCAAATACATCGTAAGTAGGTAATAGTGTCTTGTGTATCTCAGCTTTGATTTCTTTTTCATAGAGGAAGAAAGCAGCATTGAATAGATCTTTCCCTTTTTGTATGGTATTATGAGCAGGTGAACCAATCAAAACAGCAATGGTATCTGCATGTGCTTTTATTTGATCAACAGCTTGGTAGCATTTATCAATAAAATCGCTGAACTCCACAAAATCTCTGGCGGGATAACCACATACACTCATTTCACTGAAAATGATCAGTTCTGATCCTTCCGCTTTGGCTGCTTCAATGGCTGCAATGATCTTGCGTGTATTCTCTTCAAAATTTCCAATATGATAATTCTGTTGTGCGATGCTGATCTTCATGAATACTAGCTTTTACTACTGGTAAGATGTAAAGTTCAGTAACTTTTGCTTAGGTTTTATAGGATTCTTTGCAGGTAGCTGATGGTTTTATCAGCATCTTTGTCAAAATTCAGGATGATATGCGCCGATGGTATTTGTTTCCACTTCTGTTCATACTTTTTGCTTGTGGAGAAAAAAAATTCATTCCGGATGTTACCGGAATTCAAGCACCCTTGAGTTTGCAAAGATTTGAACATTCTTTTTTTACCGTTGATACTTTGCAACTAGAAGAATCATTGATGGAACTCACCAATGAATATCGAGGTTTTCCACAGGATTTTCTTTTTAATATTATAGGTACACGTCCGGATGCTGTACGACAAGATATCCGTCTTTTTATTCGTTCCTATCAGCCATTGTTCAAAGAAATTCAACCGCAATTTAAAGACATGAGCCGTGAGTTGAATACCATACAACAAGGACTTCAATTCGTTAAGTACTATTTCCCTGAATACAAACTGCCGGAAAAAATAATCACGTTTATTGGTCCGCTGAATAGTTATGGAAGTATCATCACATCTGATGGATTGGGCGTCGGCTTACAGTTATATTTAGGAAGTACGCATCCCATTTACCAATCTGAAGAAGGGCAGCAGATGTACCCAACTTATATATCAAGAAGATTCGACAGGGCCTATATTCCTGTAAATGCCATTAAGAATATTATTGATGATCTCTATCCACCTAATTATGCCGATAAACCGCTTATTGAACAGATGATAGAAGCGGGCAAAAGATTGTATCTCTTGGATCATTTTCTTCCCGAAACAGCTGATACCCTTAAAACCGGATATACTGCCAAACAATTGGAAGCTTGTTTAGAGAATGAGAAAAATATCTGGAGTTTTTTTATACAAAATAATTTGTTGTACATCATTGATCCGGAAATGATGCGTGATTATATGAGTGATGCACCCAATACACCGACATTGGGGGAAGCTTCTCCGGGTTTCATTGGACAATTTGTGGGATGGCAGATTGTAAAAAAATGGATGTCTAAACAAAAAGACCCTCAAAACCTCATGAGATTGATGGAAACACCCGCCAAGAAAATTTTTGAAGAAGCGAAATATAAACCCTGATCAGTTCATTTTTGCAGGAACAATCATGTCAAAAGAAGGGATATTGACATCAAAGAAGCCTTTGGTATCCTGGTTTTCCATCAGATAACTGCCATGCATTCTGCCCATTTCTGTTCTGAGGTTACAACCGCTCACATACTGGTAATGCTCACCCGGACGTAATACCGGCTGGATGCCTACAACACCTTCACCTTCTACTTCACGATGTTCCCCATTGCTATCAAAAATATGCCAATGTCTACGTAGTAATTTGATGGTAAAATTGTTGTGATTCTCAATGGTAATCCGATATGCAAACATATACTCTCCATTCAGCGGGTTGCTGTAATCAGACTGAAAAAAAGTCTCTACACTGATTTCAACCCCTTCTGAAATTTTGGATACCATGTGGGAGCGTTTGATTGGAGTAAAAATAGGGAAAATAGTGGTTAGTTTACTGGCTTATGGCATATGGTTCATGGCAAATAGAAAAAATGGATTGCTGCTGGCCATGAGCTATGAGCTATCAGCCATATGCTAGTTTTTTAACACAAAAAAATACCTACCAACCCTTACCTTCGCAGCACTTTAAAAAAGGAATTATGACAAAGATTGCCGTAGCAAAAGGGGATGGAATCGGTCCCGAAATCATGGATGCTGTTTTGTCGATTTTCAGTGCCGCGAAAGTGCCGCTGGAATATGATTTTGTTGATATGGGTAAGTGGGTGTTCGACAAAGGCTACAGTAATGGAATGACCCCCGAAGCACAGCAAACCATTGAGTCATTAGGCATACTTTTTAAAGGTCCTATGGAAACCCCCAAAGGGAAGGGTGTAAAGAGTGTGAACGTTACCGCTCGTAAAACATGGAATACCTATGCAAACAAACGCACTTTCCAAACATTGCATGGGGTAGATACCGTGTTCAGTAAAGCAGGTATTCCTATTGATATCACCATTGTTCGTGAAAACATTGAAGATACTTATGGTGGTATTGAACACATGCTTACGCATGATGTCGCACTGAGCAGAGGATTCATTATCCGTCCAGGAAGTATGCAGGGGATCAAGTATGCATTTGAAATGGCGAAGAAAAAAGGTGCCAAGAGAATTACTTGCGGTCATAAAGCCAATATCATGAAGATCACTGACGGATTGTTTCTGGAAGTGTTTTATGAAGTAGCAAAAGAGTACCCTGAATTGAAAGCAGATGATGTAATCGTAGATGATCTGTGCATGAAGCTGGTGAGTAAGCCTGATCTTTTTGACGTGGTGGTGCTAACCAATTTACAAGGCGATATCGTAAGTGATTTATGCGCCGGATTGGTGGGTGGATTGGGATTTGCGCCCTCAGCGAATATTGGGGATCATATTTCTATTTTTGAAGCGGTGCATGGAACAGCACCGGATATTGCGGGAAAAAATATTGCGAATCCTACTGCTTTGTTGTTGAGTGGTATTGGCATGTTAAGACACCTAGGATTGATGGAAAGTGCTGCTAATATTGAAAACGCATTGCTGTACACTTTAGAGAGTGGAATTCATACCGGTGACTTTGGAGATAAGAGTACACCTTCTTCTGATACCACCACTTTTGCAAATGCTATTATTGCCAACTTTGGAAAACAGCCGGCACATAATCCAAAACCTATTCTCGCTGACTTACCTGTAACACAAACTGTTTTCAAACTGGAAAAAAACCCCATGTTGGAAAGCAATGAAGAGTCAGAAGAAAGAATCGTAGGTGTAGATATGTTTATTGAAAGCAATGAACAACCTCAACTGGTAGCAGAAAAATGTTTACAACATACGTTGGATCTATTCAAGTTAGTGACCATCAGTAACAGGGGTACACAGGTTTGGCCGAAGGGTTCCGTGTTCACCAACCTGATCAACCAATACCGCTGCCGTTTTGAAAGTGTGGGTGAAGTGGGATTGACGCAGGTAGATATTCTTGAATTGTATAAGCGTTTATCAACCGACTTTAAAATCTGCTCAACTGAGCTGTTAAATGCCTGGGGTGATAAAAAGGGTTATAGTCTGGCACAAGGTCAGTAATTACTTGATTTAGCCAGAATTGATGGAAAAAAGCGGCAAGCTCTGAGCTACAAGCTTGCCGCTTTTTTCCTAATTTCACAGCTCATTTAAACAGCGCAATCGAAACTATATGGCCGAAGTGATTTTAATGCCCCGCCTGAGTGATACCATGACCGAAGGTGTTATTGCCGCATGGCATAAAAATGTGGGTGATGCAGTAAAGAAAGGAGACCTCCTCGCAGAAATCGAAACCGATAAAGCCACTATGGAGCTGGAAAGCTACCAAGATGGTATTCTTCTACATATTGGAACACCCAAAGGTGGTAAGCTTCAGGTGAATGACCTATTGGCCATTTTTGGTAAAGCCGGAGAAGATATTTCAGCATTATTGGCACAATATGCCGGTGGAAATGCAGCTCCAGCCGTAGCACCAGCACCGGAAGCAACTCCGGCACCAGCAGTTACTACTTCATCAGCCCCGGCAATGGATGTATCCAACATGGAAGAAGTGGTATTAATGCCTCGTTTAAGTGATACTATGACCGAAGGCGTTATTGCCGGATGGCATAAAAAAGTAGGAGATACCGTTAAGAAAGGTGAAGTGTTGGCTGATATCGAAACCGATAAAGCCACTATGGAACTCGAAAGCTATAAGGATGGTGTATTGCTGTATCAGGGTGCACTACCCGGAGAAAAGATACTGGTGAATGACCTGCTTTGTATCATTGGTAAAGAGGGGTTAGATGTGAATGCCATTGTACAAGCAGTAAAAGCGGGGGGAAGTTCAGCGTCGACCGCTGTAGTGCCTACACC
>JACVCQ010000215.1 GCA_016741945.1 Chitinophagaceae bacterium | reverse complement strand
CCGCCACACTCTTTGAAATGGAAGCCGGACTCTTTTGTCCAAGTGGCACCATGACCAATCAAATTGCGATTAAATGCCATACCCAGCCGGGTGATGAAGTGGTTTGTGACCATTTATCGCATATTTATCAATATGAAGGAGGTGGTATTGCTTTCAATTCCGGTTGCTCGGTACGTTTATTACAGGGCAACAGAGGCCAAATCACTGCTGAACAGGTTTTGGGGGCTATTAACCCGGATGATATCCATAAGCCTGTGACCACACTGGTATCGCTGGAAAATACAGCCAATAGAGCCGGTGGAAGTTGTTATGATTTTCATGAAATACAATCTATTCGAAAAGTCTGTGACCAGCATTCATTGAAATTACATTTGGATGGTGCCAGACTTTTTAATGCATTGATAGCCAAAAATGAAACTTGTAAACAATATGGTGAAGTGTTTGATACCATCTCTATTTGTTTGAGTAAGGGATTAGGAGCACCGGTGGGCAGTTTATTGATAGGTCCTGCTGCATTCATCAAAAAAGCCCGTCGCCTTCGAAAAGTGTTTGGTGGTGGTATGCGTCAGGCCGGTATGTTAGCAGCTGCAGGTTTGTATGCGTTGGAACATCATGTACAACGTTTGCAAGAAGATCACCAACATACACAATTATTAGCGGATACTTTACAGGAAAAAGATTTCGTAGGAGAAATCCTGCCTGTTGAAACCAATATCGTTATTTTTGAGGTCAAGGGTAGATTCACCGCACCGGATTTGGTGACCACACTCAAACGATCCAATATTCATGCCTTAGCCATTTCACCAACACAAATACGTTTGGTGGTGCACTTGGATATTACCCCTGCTATGATTGAAACAACCATTCAAACGATCAAATCATTATAGACGATAGTTATTGCTAGCCAGAAGAATTAAAGACAAAAAAGAGATGTTACCTAAAATCAATCCCACCAATACACAGGCATGGTTTTTACTGCAAAAACATTATGAGGAAGAAATGAATCGCCGACACATGCGCGATCTTTTTGCAGCAGATGCCGACCGTTTTAAAAAGTTTTCGATTCAGTTGAATGACCTTCTGTTTGATTATTCCAAAAATATCATCAATCAGAAAACGTTACAACTACTTCTGCAATTGGCGGAAGACTGTAAACTGAAAGATGGGATTCATGAAATGTTTGCCGGAATCAAAATCAATGAAACAGAACAAAGATCCGTACTGCATACAGCTTTGCGAAATTTTTCGGATACGCCTATCTTGGTGGATGGAAAAGATATCATGCCGCATATACAACGAGTACAGGCTCACATGAAATCTTTTACAGAAGAAGTGCATGGAGGAAAACATAAAGGTTATACCGGCAAAAAAATCCGCTTCATTGTAAATATTGGTATTGGAGGAAGCGATCTGGGTCCCGTGATGGTAACAGAAGCACTCAAACCTTATTGGAAAAAAGGGATGGAAACTTTCTTTGTCAGCAATATCGATGGTACACATATCAGTGAAGTACTGAAAAAAGTTAGACCGGAAGAAACCTTATTTCTGATTGCTTCCAAGACCTTTACCACGCAAGAAACCATGACCAATGCTCATACTGCTAGAAAATGGTTTCTAGAAACAGCCAAAGATGAAAAACATATCGCCAAACATTTTGTAGCCTTAAGTACCAATGAAAAAGAAGTGACTGCTTTTGGTATTGATAAGAACAATATGTTTGAATTCTGGGATTGGGTAGGCGGGAGATATTCTTTATGGAGTGCTATTGGATTGTCGATCGCATTGACCATCGGATATGATCATTTTGAACAACTCTTGAAAGGGGCTGCTGCAGCCGATGAACATTTCAGAAAAGAAAAATTCGAAAAAAATATTCCGGTATTAATGGCATTGTTGGGTATTTGGTATACCAATTTTTTTGGTGCACAAAGTGAAGCGATACTACCCTATGATCAATACTTACACCGATTTGCAGCATATTTCCAGCAGGGAAATATGGAAAGTAATGGGAAGAGTATTGATAGAAGTGGAAACCCGGTGAACTACTCAACAGGACCCGTTATTTGGGGAGAACCAGGTACCAATGGACAGCATGCTTTCTATCAACTATTACACCAGGGCACTCCTTTGGTTCCATGTGATTTTATTGCACCTGCTATTAGTCATAATCCGGTTGGAGATCATCATCAAAAGTTATTATCCAACTTCTTTGCACAAACCGAAGCCTTGATGAATGGAAAATCTGAGAATGAAGTGAAGGTTGAATTGATGAAAGACAATAAATCTCAGGAAGAAATCAAGAAGATTGCTGCATTCAAAATTTTTGAAGGGAACAAACCTACCAACTCTATTTTAATCAAAGAGATCAACCCATTCAACTTAGGACAACTCATTGCGTTATATGAACACAAGATATTTGTACAAGGCGTGATTTGGAATATTTACAGCTTTGATCAATGGGGTGTTGAGTTAGGTAAACAGTTGGCCAATCAGGTATTACCGGAACTGGCTGATGAGTCAGTGATCAGCTCTCATGATAGTTCTACGAATGGATTGATCAATGCTTACAAAGCATTTAGAAAAGCATAAGATGGAAGCGATCATTATTCGTCATATTCAGCCCAAGGATAATGCAGCCATGGCCAATGTGATCAGACGATCACTTGAAGAATTTGGCGCTAACAGACCCGGTACAGTCTATTACGACGATAGCACTGACCACCTGTATGAACTATTTCAGGCAGCTCCTTTGAGTGAATATTTTATTGCTGAAAAAGAAGGGATACTATTAGGAGGTGCCGGCATCTATCCTACCGACGCATTACCGGAAGGCACTTGTGAATTGGTAAAAATGTACCTCACTCCTGCTGCTCGTGGACTGGGTTTGGGCAGAACCATGATCTCCAAATGTTTAGAAGCCGCAAAGAATAAAGGATTTAGTTCCGTATACCTCGAAACCATGCCCGAATTAAAGAAAGCCGTCAGTGTCTATGAAAAATTCGGCTTCACCTACCTCGATGGCCCCATGGGAAATAGTGGACATAATGGGTGTGATATATGGATGATCAAGCATATGGGTGAAAGGTGAAAGGTGAAAAGTGAAAGGGATTAGCCGTTTCACTTTTCACCTTTCACCTTTCACTAAAAAAGCCGATCATCGATCGGCTTTTTGCAGTTGGTTTTGGTTGTTTTACCATTTGTCTACTTCTTCAGAAGCAGTGGTTGATGCAGCAGCTGCGTCGGCGATAGGTGTTGGTGCTGCAGCTACAGGAGCCGGAGCAACCACTTCTTCTACTTCAGCTTCAGCGGTAAAACCGTCTTGCTGACCTTCAGCACCTTCTGCATCATCATATTCATGATTGAATGCGTCAAAATCAAAATCAGGCATTAGATCGGTCTTCACATAGTCAACAGCTTCTCCCAATGCTTTGATGAATTTGTTGAAATCTTCTTTGTACAGGAAGATTTTGTGTCTGTCATAACCATTGTTATCAAAACGCTTACGGCTCTCGGTGATGGTGAGGTAATAGTCATTTCCGCGAGTAGCCCTTACATCAAAAAAATAGGTTCTTCTTTTACCAGCTCTGATTCGCTTGCTGTAAACACTTTCCATTTTTTTGTCGTTGTTCTCGTACGCCACAGTTGTTGTTTTTTGGTTTTCAGATTTTTTTATGCCTGACAAATATAGGGATGTTTCGGAATTGGCAAAATTTTCGAAAAACTTATTGGGACTAGGTTTGGTGGAAGAAAGTTGACAGATGATAGTTGACAGTTGAGAGAGGGATTTTCTTTTTATCCTGTCAACTATCATCTGCTAACTACCTTCTGTCAACTGCAACCGGTGCAATTCAGCATAGTATCCGTTTCGTTGCAATAATTCCTCGTGTGTACCTGATTCACTGAGCTTGCCATTATCGAGTACTATGATCTTATCAAATTTAAAACTGGTAAATATTCGATGGGTAATGATGATGGCTGTTTTATCGTGTAAGTATTGATAGAGATTGCTGATGATCTCATATTCAGTCTTAGCATCTACCGCACTCAAACAATCATCAAAAATAATGATCTCCGGGTCTTTGATGAGGGCTCGGGCAATGGATATTCTTTGTTTTTGTCCGCCACTCAATGTTACGCCCCTTTCTCCGATCATCGTTTCATAACCATTACTAAATCCCAGGATCTCTTTATGGACACTGGAAAAAGAAGCAGCTTTTTCTACCACATCTCTTTCTGCAGATGCGGATAATCCGAAGCTAATATTGTCATGTACCGTATCACTGAACAGAAATACATCTTGCTGAACATAACTGATCTGTGAACGGAGTTGCTGTAGCGGAATATTTTTGATATCCTTGTTTCCTATTTGTATGCTGCCCTTTGTTGGATCATAAAATCGCAGCAGCAATTGTGCTAGTGTAGATTTACCACTCCCGGTTTTTCCCAACAGCAACACTTTTTCGCCTTGTTGAATCGATAAATTGAATTGTTGTATTGCCTGAATACCCGTATGTGGATATATAAACGAAAGATCCCGAATTACGATATCTCCTCCCACTTTCTCTTGCTGCTTTTCCACCCCATTATCCTTGATAGCAGGTGCTGTCAATAAGAATTCATTGAGGCGTTTTTGAGAAGCAGCAGCCCGTTGAATCATACTGGCTGTCCAACCAATGGCACTCACCGGAAAAGTGAGCATATTGATATAAATCACAAACTCTACTACCAAGCCTACTTTACTCGGATCTTGTAAGGCCTGAATACCCCCAATAAAAATGGTCACCAATGTGCTGATCCCAATCATCAAAGCCATACTGGGGAAGTAAATAGCTTCCACTTTTGCCAATCCAATAGCATTTTTCTTATAGGATTCACTATTTTTCTCAAAAAAGCCCATCATGGCCTTCTCTTGTACAAAGGATTTGATGACACGGATACCGGAATAAGATTCCTGTGCATTGGTGGTTAAGTCTGATAACAGGGCTTGAATCCTTTCGCTTTTTTTATTGATGATGCTATTAACGATATAGATCGTTACTGCCAAAACAGGTAACGGAGCTAGAACATATAAGGTAAGCATGGCATCTTTTCGGAGCATGTTTACCACACAAAAACTAATCAATGTTACCAGGTTGATTAGGTACATGATGGCCGGACCGGTATACATTCTTACCCGGCTTACATCTTCCGTCATTCTACTCATTAGATCACCCGTACTGTGGGTTTTATAGAAAGAAGTATCTAATAGTTGGTAATGATGAAATATTTCATTTTTCTGATCATATTCAATGTGCCGACTCATCACAATAATGGTC
>JACVCQ010000214.1 GCA_016741945.1 Chitinophagaceae bacterium | reverse complement strand
AAATTGAGGCCCATCCTTTTCCCGCAAAACCACTATCCCAGCTGGAGCATACTTCTTTAAAAACCAAGAGACTGTAACCATCGGGTTTGGCAATATCTGCCCCTTCAAATGCATAAGCCATGTGTAATTCTTTTCTATCCGCGTCTACAAGCTGATGTGCATCCTCAAATGAGTTACCCGCCCCTTCGGCAACACTCAATACTTTATACTTACTAAATACTTGTTCATTCATTTCTTTAAGATAACCATGCAGGTTGCCTTGCATGGCGTAATACTTGGTAAAATTCTTCTCATAGCCTTCCGGAAAAGCAGGATAACTGGTATCCTTAGCCGCAAACTGAAAAGCATCTAACCTAAATCCATCGATTCCCTTTTCAGCCCAGAATTTCATGATATCATATACTTCTTCACGCAGTTTTGGATTTTCCCAATTGAGGTCGGGTTGTTTACGAGAGAAATAATGTAGATAATAAGCATTGGTAAGAGAATCATACATCCATGCATCATGATTCACATCAAATAAACTATAACGATATGGCGGTTTCCCTTTTTCGGCATTCCACCAGTGATAATAATTTCGAAAAGGATTGTCTCTAGAACTTCTGCTCTGCTTGAACCATTCATGTTCATCACTACTATGGTTGACCACCAAATCCATGATCAGTTTTATATTACGATCATGCAACCCTTTTAACAATGCATCAAAATCATCCATCGTACCGAAATCTTTCATGATATTCCGGTAATCACTTACATCATAGCCATTATCGTCGTTGGGAGAGCTATAAATGGGATTGAGCCACACGGCAGTAACTCCCAGACTTTGTAGATAATCCAACCGAGAAATGATTCCTTTCAAATCGCCAACTCCATCTCCATCACTATCCTGAAAACTGCGTGGGTACAATTGATATATGATTTCTTCTTTCCACCACTGAGCACCTTCACCATTTTCTACCGTGTCGGTAGCCTGATCGGTTTTACATCCCATCATCACACTTCCCATAAAAATTAGATAAAATATTACTGAAGATACAGTTCGCATAAGCAAGATTGAATGATTTATTGTAAGTTACTTATTTCTACGTGTAATACTTTATCTTGTTCATTGGATGTCTCACCGGTTAAAAAAGATCATACCGCTCAGCCTGTTAGACCAACTGACTTTTCGTTGGCAACAAGTCAAATATGCATTCTCAAATGTTTCTTTCAGAATAGCACATCCACAAACCGCGCTCCCCGACGACTATACTTTATATGAATCCTATCTTCTGAATTACAGGAAATATCTTGAAGATGGAGAATTGACGGCACAAGAAATATGGGAGTCTGTTCAACAGCATGTACCCAATTCGCCTACTATACTTGATTGGGGCTGTGGACCTTCCAGAATCAGCAGACACTTGCAAAAGTTCACTTCATCCGCCAACATTCATGCCTCTGATCCAAATATCGATACCATTGTATGGAATCAAAAGCATATACCCGGTATTCATTTCAAAGTTCAGGAAATATATCCCCCACTCCCATTTGAAGATGTTTATTTTGACCTGATCATTGGTTTTTCTGTACTTACCCATATTAGGAGTAATGATCAACCAAAATGGATTGAAGAATTGAATCGAATTGTAAAACCCAATGGTATTATTTGGATTACTACACATGGAAATCATTTCATCAAAAAACTATCCAAACAACAGCAACAACAAATCCAATCAGAAGGAATATACCATACGCCTTTCTCTAAAAAAGGACATAGAATGATGTCTACTTATCACCTACCTGAAAAATTAAAGATGACATTAGCAGAAAAATTTGAGATACTCGAATACTGGGATGGGGAACTGCATCCAAAGAAAGCAGGCAAACAAGATTTATGGATATTGAGGAAGAAGAAAGTTTGATTTTTTGATCTTTGATTTACATTATTAAAGTAAACCGTGCAACTCTGCGCCAAACTCTGTGACCGCTGCGGTTAAATATCAGAATAAAACCACAGAGGTCACAGAGGTTTGATACGAAGTTGCACGGAGTTCAAAAATTTGACATCAGATATTACTTCTTCTTCGCGAGCTTACGGAGTTCATCGAGTTTGGCGATGTACAGGCTGCGTCCATGTGTACCCACAACAATTTCACCGTCTCTAGGATGCACAACCACATCATGTACAGGAACACTGCTGGGCATTCCTTTGTTCCATAACATGGAATTATTTCCGCCATTAACACTTACATATAGACCTCCATCGGTTCCAACATAAATAATATTCGCATCTTCCGTATCTTCTTTCACTACATTCACAGGCTCCGCTGGTAAATCAGTCATGATTTGTCTCCATGTGTTTCCGTAGTCATCACTTACGTATACATAAGCGGCGAAATGATCATTACGATATCCATTCAAAGAAATATATACACGAGACTCACTAAATGCACTGGCAGTAACACGACTCACATATAAACCTTTCGGTAATTTTTTATTGATCAGCGTCCATGTATAACCACCGTCTTTAGACACTTGAACATTACCATCATCAGACCCAACATAGATCAAACCAAAACGAAGAGGGCTTTCACTCATCGTGGTTAAAGTACCAAATGGAACATCGCCTTGTTTTGGATTGGTGGTCAGATCCGCACTCATGGTTACTAAACTATCCCCACGATT
This sequence comes from Chitinophagaceae bacterium, assembly GCA_016741945.1. Taxonomy (GTDB): domain Bacteria; phylum Bacteroidota; class Bacteroidia; order Chitinophagales; family Chitinophagaceae; genus Sediminibacterium. Next base: position 2,674 of record JACVCQ010000214.1, on the reverse strand, counting down.
CATGCTGCGGTGAAACTTATTACTACCATAATAAAATACATCCTGATTATGGCGACTGAGTAAGATAGGTGTCTGCCAATTGTAACGTAAAGGTGTTTCACCCAAATCTCTTGCCGGACGAACACTTCTTCGCTCTCTTGTTCCAATTGTTTGTCTACTGTAAGCTCCAAACTGAGAACCACTATATACTGTTTTATTGTCTCTCCAGTCTACCTGCACCTGCATACCATCACCGCCACCGATAGATGTATACGGATTATGACCACTATCATACCAGTCATAGTTTTCCCTGGTAGTACTGGCTCCAAACCAGGTACCATTATCTTGTAAGCCTCCATATACATTGTATGGACGAGCCATATCTACAGCAATATTGTAGAATTGTCCAACAGGAGGTGTATTGGCTTTGAACCAATGTTCTCCATTATCATACGAGATATTACAACCTCCATCATTACCATTGATGATGTGGCTATCACGTTTGGGATTGAACCAAACATAATGGTGATCAGAGTGTACATTCTCCTTTCCGATTTGTTTGAATGTAGCACCGCCATCTGTACTCATCAATAATCCAACACCGGTAAGAATGATTTTTTTATCATCCACCGGACTCACCCACACTTTACCAAAATAATAACCATAAGTACTGTATAAGTTGGGGATGGCATCTTTATGTGTCATTTTCCAGCTAGTACCGCCGTCATCGCTACGGTATAATTGTGCGCCATAAATGGGCGTTTCAAATAAAGCTGTATTGGCATCATATAAATAATCCCAGATTGCTGTTGGCGCAAGAGTGCCATTATTGACTGCCTCCTTCAGTGAAGCAGCAGTATATTTTTGAGGGATCCCATTTCTAGGAGAACGAATGAATGCATTCAACTTAGTATCATTCAATGCCAGAAATTGATCTTTGGTAATATCTTTAAAATCAGCCAAAACATAACGTCCGGTATCAGCTTGATTTTGTCTCGCATTAGCCGGCTGACGGAAATTATTATCCACCACTGCAAAAATGGTAGATGGATTTGAAGGATATACCATCAATCCAATTCTTCCAACCCCATCTCCAAATGGAAATCCGGCGCCTTCCTTTGATACCAGTTGCCAATTTTCACCACCATCGGTACTTTTGTAAATGCCACTGGTCTTACCTCCTTCTTCAAAATTGGAAGCTGAACGGGTACGATACCACATAGCGGCGAATAATTCATTGGGATTTTTCGGGTTAATATCAATATCTACCGCACCGGTATTATTGTCTACATATAAAGTTTGTTTCCAGGTTTTACCACCATCAGTTGTTTTGTAAACACCTCTTTCTTTATTAGGGGAATAAAGATGTCCTAACACAGCAACCCATGCAGTATTGGCATCTGATGGATGTAATTTAATCTCTCCAATGTGATGGCTTTCAGGAAGTCCTAGATACTCCCATGACTTACCATTGTTATTGGATTTATAGACACCAATTCCTGCATAACTGGAACGACTGCTATTGACTTCACCGGTTCCTACCCAAATGGTTCGGCTTTTCCAGTCCATAGCAATATCGCCAATGGTCATAATATCTTCCGAATCAAAAATTGAGTTGAAGCTGATCCCGTTGTTGGTCGTATGCCATAAACCTCCGGATGCATATGCGACATAAAACTCGGTAGGATCTTCTGGATTTACTTCCATATCTACTACCCTTCCGCTCATGACACTGGGTCCGATATTACGGAAGCTGGTGTTGTTAATGGGCGACTGTTGTTGCAAAGTTTTTCTTTGCTGAACACCTTTCATGCGTTCATCAGCTGATGTAGGCTTCACCTGCGCCAGTCCAATGATAGACCATAACAGGAGGCAAGCAGTTGTTAATTTTCTCATACTAAAATAAATAGTTGGTAATTTGGGATGCTCAATTTAGTGAATATGCGTTTTCTGACCTTGCCATTGTTCATTTTCTTTTCACTGGCTTCTTCGGCTCAGTGTGTGACTTTTAAGCTCACTTCTAAACGTGATACCATTAATTGTACCGATAAAAATGGACTACAACAAGGACGTTGGAAAGTAGTAATGCCTCCTTTAAGAGGAGAAAGAGGTTATGAAGAAGAGGGCGTATTTATGAATGGGAAAAAAGAGGGAATCTGGCGAAAATTTAACTTGATGGGTGATCTTTTAGCCATAGAAAATTATAAATGGGGTCTTAAAGACGGAACCTGCCGATACTACACAATTGCAGGCCTGGAGCGGGAAGAGGGCTGGAGAGCCATGAATCCTGCCAAACAATTTGACACCATCGAAGTACAAGATGTAATTGATCCAAATAAGAGTGAAACTGTGATCATTAAAACAAGTGGCAATGCCCTTAAACATGGTCGCTGGCGTTTTTTTTACCCTATGACAGGAGAATTGATTAAAACGGAACACTGGTTTCTTGACCAGATTGTTGAACCCGGAAAAGAACCCGGCAATCCTGAAAAAGGAGGTAAAAAAGCGGACAGTGCGTCGGTAAAAAAGGATACTATGTCGGTAAAAACCAAGCCCAAAGAAGTACTGGAATTCGAAAAAAAGAACTCCGGGAAGAAAAAAGTACAGGTAAGAGATGGTAGAACCGGTGGTTAAGCCTGTTTTAATTATTTCTGATATTTGAGGCAACCCCTGCAACATAGATTGCGGATTCAAT